>NZ_JBFOEF010000009.1:0-113311 GCF_040886645.1 Enterococcus sp. GC34 | reverse complement strand
TAACATATGAAATATCATGAGTATGTGCTTCTTTCAGCTATGGAGAGTTGTCCGAGAGGCCGAAGGAGCATGATTGGAAATCATGTAGGCGGTAAACACTGTCTCAAGGGTTCGAATCCCTTACTCTCCGTTTCATATTTACAAACTGGCCCGTTGGTCAAGCGGTTAAGACACCGCCCTTTCACGGCGGTAACACGGGTTCGAGTCCCGTACGGGTCATTTATTTTAATAGTAACATTCCTTTTTGGAGGTTTAGCTCAGCTGGGAGAGCACCTGCCTTACAAGCAGGGGGTCAGCGGTTCGATCCCGTTAACCTCCATTACTCGGTTGGTTCCGTGGTGTAGGGGTTAACATGCCTGCCTGTCACGCAGGAGATCGCGGGTTCAAATCCCGTCGGAACCGCCATTTAATGTTGTTACTTGAAAATTATTTGAACAAGCTTTTGTTTTAGGCGTGGTAGCTCAGTTGGTAGAGCAACGGATTGAAGCTCCGTGTGTCGGCAGTTCGACTCTGTCTCACGCCATTTATGGAGGAATAGCGAAGTGGCTAAACGCGACGGACTGTAAATCCGTTCCTTAGGGTTCAGTGGTTCGAATCCACTTTCCTCCATTTTAGGGGCATAGTTTAAAGGTAGAACAACGGTCTCCAAAACCGTTGGTGTGGGTTCAATTCCTGCTGCCCCTGCCATTTAATTATTTAATAGATACACTTTTTAAGATTACGGCGATCGTGGTGAAGTGGTTAACACACCAGATTGTGGCTCTGGCATTCGTGGGTTCGATTCCCATCGGTCGCCCTTTGTAATTTTATTGGGGTATAGCCAAGCGGTAAGGCAACGGACTTTGACTCCGTCATGCGTTGGTTCGAATCCAGCTACCCCAGTTTTTTTGTAACAAAAATGGAATATGGCGGTATAGCCAAGTGGTAAGGCAGAGGTCTGCAAAACCTTCATCACCGGTTCAAATCCGGTTACCGCCTTCCAAAATATCTTACCGGCGTGGCGGAATTGGCAGACGCGCTGGACTCAAAATCCAGTTCCTTCACGGGAGTGCCGGTTCGACCCCGGCCGCCGGTATACTAAAGACTGTTAAATCATTGATTTAACAGTCTTTTTTCGTTATAGTGGTGCGAAAATGGTGCGAATGAAATTTTTTATAGTTTTTCTTGTAAAAAAAAGTAGTTATTTAATTAGACAAAGGGCTTTAAATAGTTATTGAATATGGTCACTATTATTTTACTAGAAAATATAAAATAACTAAGTTAAAAGTAATATACAAATGAAGGTTTAAATGTATCAATATATAATCAAATAAGAAATTAAGACGTTCAAAATTTGAGCGTCTTTTTTTATATTCAAAATCAGAGAGGAGTATAAAAGTGAGAAGACCAAGAATAAAGAATAGTAAATTGCTAGCGGCTTTAGTATTGCTATTCCAAACTGTAAATACTGGTATAACACCACTTATCGCTCATGCAGAAGAAAGAGATTATCCTGAAGAAGTAACAATTGAGTATGATGCTAATAATATTTACAATGTTTCGGGGGTATATAATAATGGAAAAGTTTTTAATACGCATACAGCCCCTACCTATGCTAATTATAAAGGGAAGAAGCAACCTGTTTTCTGCATTGAGCCAGAGGTAGATATTATCGATCCAGTCAATCCAGGTTATGAAAAAAATCCTTTACCTGATATGTCAGACCGCGCAAAATTAGTTTCCATTTTATGGAAAAAGGTTGGTCAAGATCCTGATACCCAAGCTGTTGCGCAAAAAATCATTTGGCAAGCAGCCAATGGCTATACCATCCATACCATGACTCGTCCAGATGGCAGTACAGTAGATATTCCAAGCATTGAAGCAAAAATCAATAAAGTTGTCCAAGACTATCAAAAGAAACCCAGCTTTGATGGAACGACAACCAAACTAAACTTAGGAAAATCGACTGTTTTAACAGATACGAATCAATTAAACTTGTCCGAATTTGATAAAGTGGTCGAAAATACTGCGAACATTGACTATCATGTAAACGGGAACCAATTAACTTTGAGTACGAATGAACAGTCAAAATCGGGTGTACTCACACTAGAAAAGTCAGAAGGAAAAGGCACGCCAGTTGCTTATAAAAAAGCTGGTGTACAAACCGTGATGGCAGGTGCCATTGATAAACCAACGACTTATACAGTCAAACTGGACATAGAAACAAAAGGCAAACTAAAAATTACAAAAATAGATAAAGAGTCAGGTAAAAAATTGCCAGGAACCGTCTTTCATTTAGATTTCGGTGGAAAGTTTCCTACACAAGAAGTGACAACAGGGGATGATGGAACCAGCCTAATTGAAGGGATTCCTCATAACACAAAAGTGACTATTACTGAAAAATCTGTTCCAGCGCCGTATACGATTGACCCAACGCCGCTTTCTGCCACCATCAAAGCAGGTGAAACGATTGAAAAAGTATCTAAGAACCTTCGAGAAAAAGGACAGATAGTTTTAGATAAAAAAGGTGTTGAAACAGGAACCACCCTTTGGAACGAACATTACTCATTAGCGGGTAATCAGTTTGAGATACGTAAAGAGACCTCAGATGGACCGATTGTTCAAACGATAATTACGGATGCAAAAGGACATGCAGAAACGTCAAAAGATGTTTTGAAAGCATTAGAATTAGGAACTTATTATGTAACTGAGAGCAAAGCTAGTGCTGGGTTTGTAAATACGTTTAAACCAGTCAAAGTGGTCTTAGCTTATCAAAATCAAACCGTGCCTATTTCAGTAGAATATGTAAAAGGGACCAACCAAGAAATTACAGGACAAACCACTTTAACCAAAGAAGACAAAGATACAGGAGCGGACACGCAAGGAAATGCTACGTTTAAAGGGGCACAATATACTTTATTCTATGGAGAAACCAATCAAAATCATGCTAAAGATACACCTGTAAAATGGCAAGATGAAAGTCATCCAGAAGTTATAAAAGGTAAGAAAGCTTCTGAACAAGAAGTAACGTTAACCATTGATAAAGAAAATCAAGTGGGGGTGAAACACTTAGCCATTTCCAACTACTATTGGAAAGAAACCAAGGCACCTTCTTTGTAATTATAAAATAATTTTATTGTTAGACTAGAATTCGTAAGCGTAAAGCCTAAAATTAAAAGAAACCTGCTAATAAAAGTCAATGAAAAAAGTATTAGCTTATTGGGAGCTACATCATTAGCTTCAACAACATTACTAGGAGGAAGTGTATTTGTAGTAAGTGATACAGTAAATCCTGCTCCAGCAACAGCAGCTACATCTGTTAAAGAAGATAGATCTGACGATTAATCAAATTCCATCAAATCCTAAGAGATGAAAAGCTAAAATATTGTTGTAACGTAGAAAACTATGTATAACTCAGTTTTCTGTTTTAAAATAAAATAAGAATAAAAGAAAACACAATTCTAAGAGGATTGTGTTCTTTTAGGGTGGAATAAATGTTAAATAGGGAATTCTGGCAATAAATTAGCTTGGATATTGCTAAAATTATAATTACTAACATACAAATAACATTACGAAATATCAAGGTGAACAGAGTTTAAGCATAAAAAGATAGTCATACTTTTTATTTTGATTATTCTGTAAATGGCAAATGATCTTTATTGACACAACAGGTATTTTTTATTTCTTGACGATAGATACGAATCAGCTTCTTCATAAATTTTAGTAAATTGATTTACCAGTTTGGAGCTGATTGTTTCTATAAAATAAAGTTACAAAAGGAAAAGTTACGTGTCTGAAACGTCTATTAACATTGAATTTTATACGTTTTCATGTGACGAATAATGACATTCTAAGGAGGTGAACTATATGCGTGATGAAGAAAACAACGAAACTTTGATCAATAATGAACAAGTTGCTTGGTTCGAAGAAGTAGCCGATCAATCATTCGACGATGACGTTTTCGGTGCCTGCACTACTAATACATTTTCATTAAGTGATTATTGGGGAAACAAAGGAAATTGGTGTACAGCTACACACGAATGTATGGGTTGGTGTAAATAATTTTATAAAAAGGAGCTTTTATAATGAATAATGACAAACAAAATGAACCAAATGTGGATTTAGAGTTGGGTAAATACCTAGAGGCAGATTTAATTTCTTTAACAGACGATGAAGTTACAGGAGGAGGAACACCCACAATTACTATTCCTATTTCTATCGCTGTTTCAGGTTGGATTTCAGATAAAACATGTCCAACAAGCGTTTGTACGAGGGCTTGTTAATAAAATGAATGTGAGGTGTGAATGAATGGTTGTCTACAGCAAAAAAGTTTATCCCGAATTAGAGTTAAAAGATTATAATGAGCATATTTTACCCATAGTTCATTATATTGAACAATTAAATTTAAAAAAATTAATTGAACTGCCAACTATAGTAAATTATAAAACAGAGGAAAAATATCCATACTATAATGTATGTATGTCCATTACTAGCGAAATTTGGGATAAAGTTTGGAATAACAAATTAGACGCCTATGTTCACAATCCATTATCTTTCAAAGAAGCTATTTGCGATGATTTATCGCAAGTAGCTTTCTCTTATATGATACGAGGATTTTCTGAACATATAAAATTATTACAAAATGTCGAATTAGAAAATTCGTATTTACTTTATAATGAAACACTAAAAAGAAATAAGATGAAAGAATTTTCTGAGACGTATTTTGTTACTTGGAATAGATGTATTAACTTAATAATAAGTAGAATAAACTCTATTGTAGATACTGTCAAAAGAATACAGCAATACAGAATAGATATTGAGAAAAAATTTAATATTAATAGAGACTTAAAAATAGTGTATGTGAAGTCTGATGGTGATACGCATAATGACGGATCATCAGTGTCAATTATTTATTTTGAAGACAAACAAAAAATTATCTATAAACCACGTTCTGTTTCTGGAGAAGCCGGATACACCAAATTAATTATGGCTATCAATTATAAATTTAATTTGAATCTACCTGTGTTATCTGTGATTAATTGTGGAAATTACGGTTTTACCTCATTTGAAACTAGTGACGAAACTCAGGTTGATATGTATAAAGCTGGCCAACTCGCATGCTTAATGTACTTATTGAATGCGTCCGATATGCATTATAGTAATATATTATGGACACATAAAGGACCGTTGCCAATAGATCTCGAAACGTTATTCCACCCGTCTCGCAATAGATCCGGTATACCAGAATCTAGCAATAGTGCCTATGACTCTTTAGAAAAGTCTGTTTATGGTACTGGAGTACTACCAATTTCTATTAGCGATAAAAACAAAAGTGGTTCAGTTGACGTTGGTTTCACGGGAATTAGAGATAAAAACAGTGTTAGTCCTTTTAAAACCTTTGAATTAATCAACGGATTTAATTCTAACATTAAAGTTGTATGGCATAACTCAGCCACTGTTTCTGAAGATCTTATAAATGACTCGGAATATGAAAAACAGATTTATGAAAACTGTGCTAAAGTTGTCGATGGTTTTACTGATGTCTACTTATTAATACTAAAAAACAAAGAATTTTTTAGTAAAGAAGTAATAACATCTTTTAAAGGTGCTAAACTTCGTTATATCCACAATATGACTTATAGATATGAGCAAATATTACGAGTTTTAACAGCAACAGAACCTTCGAAAGATTTAGATATGGCACATTCACTATTATCTAGAATTGGTATTTTAAGTATGACTAGTGATAAAAATATTACTAAATCCGAATGTAGTCAATTGTGGAAGGGAGATATTCCTTACTTTACAATAAATTTTGATGGTACAGAAATTCATAGTAATAATGATATTGTATCCACAGTTAAAAATAGCCCTCAATCCGAATTTATTCGTAAGATGAAAAAACTATCACAAAAAGATTTAATTAATCAGCAACAAATTATACAACTAGCATTTGTTGCTAAATTAGCAGACCCACACGCGGAAGGAAAATTAAAACTAGAAGAGTTAGAGAATGGGAATCAAAAAGCTATAGAGAAAAAAAGTGATGGACTAAAAAAGACTACAGAGATAATTAAAACTATTAAATGGTTTTCTCAAAATTTATTAAATTCAGTACTTGATGATCGATATGAACATTTGCCAAAAACTTGGGTAGGTGCAGTAGCTAAAAACGGGAATAATGGATGGACACCTGGAGTTTTAGGATACGATTTATATAGTGGCAGAATAGGTCCTGCACTAGTGCTATCTATTGTAGGTAATCAGTTTTCTGATATTGAGGCTACAAATATTTCCAACGATATATTTGAAAAATCTGCTCAAATCCTCGAAAATCAAAGTTTTGAATTAAGGAATGTGTTGTTGTCAGGTACTGGAGCTTTTTCAGGTATCTCTGGGTTACTTTGGGCAATGTATCATGCAGGTACCATTACAAATAACCAACGATGGAAAAACGTCGCTATTAATTCTTGGGAACTTTTAAGAATGGACTTAGAAACTGTTGACAATAATTTTTTTGATATGATTAATGGAAAAAGTGGTGCGATTATAATGCGCTTACAGATGCAAGACACTTTCCATCCAAAACAAGAATTTTTAGATAAGTGTGTTAATTTAGCTTATGAAAAAATTAACGAAATTGATAGTTATATGACTTCTGGAGTTGCACACGGATTAGGACATTTACTTTGGTTTTTTTCTATAATTAATCAAAGAATAAAAGATAATAAAATAAAAAAATTAATTATAGATATAGATACTGCTATCAAGAAGAATTACACAAATAAAGAAGGTGTCATCGAAACTTACTTAACTGAACAGAATGAGCATGTGTCCTCTTCATGGTGTAATGGGTTGTCAGGCTTACTAATTGCTTACTATGAGGCCTATAAAGCGGATGCATTACCAAAAGTATCAGTAATATCTGTTATAAATCAATTGAAAACCATACCGATCTCATGCGTTCCTGTCCTTTGCCATGGGAGTTTGGGTGTTCTCACTGCTTTAGAATATGTCCACGAATCTTTTCCAGAAGAAACAAAAATACTGATTCATAATATAAAAAATACATTTTGTTCCCCAACATATATCTATGAATATTTTAAAGAAGGGAAAGGTCGATATACACTAAGTCCAGGCTTAATGTCAGGAAAAGCAGGGGCATTGTTACACTTATGTAAACTAGCAAATAGTGATTTGAAAATATCACCTTTATTGTTAGGTGTATAAAATGAAAAATTTTATTTTTAAAAATAAAAGAAAATTAAAACCTACTATTCAGGTAGCCCAAACGGAATGTGGCTTATGTTGTGTTCGAACTATTTTAGAAGCTTATGGATGTCATAAAAAACTTACGGACCTTAGACAAATAAAAGAACCTGGAAGAGATGGACTCGGCTTAACTCAATTAAAAGAATTGTTAATGCACATGGGGATGGATGTTCAAACTTATAAAATCAAAGACTTGAGAGCTTTTGAAGTTGTAGATTTTCCGATAATTGCTTTTTGGAAAGGATATCACTTTGTGTGCATAGAATTATTCAGCGAAAAATATGTTATCATTATGGATCCGTCAATAGGAAGAATAAAAATATCAATTAATGAATTTCAAAAAGATTTTTCTCAGTATATCTTAGTAGCTAAACCCAATAAAAACTTTGTAAAAGTTAAAAAAAATAAATTAGATACTTGGAAAAAAGACTACATTTGGCCGAATAATATGATGAGTCTCTATCTAGGTTTGCTAATGACTAGTATTATTTTAGTAATTATGACTTTATCTATTCCTATATTTACACAATCGTTGATAGATAAGAGTAGTTACTTAAATTCTATATCGTTTGTAAAAACAATAGAATTACTACTATTAGCAATAATTACGATGATTGGTCTAAACACCTTCAGAAGTTACCTTTCAATTAAAATTAGTTACAAATTCAATTGGCATTTATTAGTTGGAGCTTTCGCACATACCTTATCATTACCCGCTAAATTTTTTACAGTACGATCTCCAGGAGAAGTTATTTTTAGGTTAAATTCATTGACTAGAATTCAAGATGTTTTAGGAATTACTTTGGTACAAACTTTTCTGGACATAGTTAGTAGTATTGTAATACTTGGATATATTTTTTGGAGTTCTTGGACTTTGGGAATTATTATCGTCACATTAATAATGTTTATGTTTTTATTTTTGATTATAACTCAAAAATATGTAGACTCTGCAACAGATAAAGAATTGCGTGAAGGATCTAGTGTTCAGAGTATCCAATTAGATGCTCTAGCTTCTATAAATAGTGTAAAACTAGGGGGCTATGTACAGTCGTATTTTTCTGATTGGAAAGATAAGCTTACAAAACTTTTATCTGCTTCTTCACATAGGATGTATCTTCAACAAGGTATTGTTGGATCCGTTTTATATGGAATGCAAACTATTTTTCCTTTAATTATTCTTGTTATTAGTCTATATCAGGAAAAATTAGGGACATTATCATTAGGTCAAGTAATAGCTATTCAATCGACTGTTAGTATGTTATTTAATTATTCAAATACAATATTTAGTACCCTTTCAAACATTATGGTGGTAGAACGATATATTGAGTTATCTGAGGATATATTTGACTATCCTATTGAATCAAGTGTTAGAAGTGATCATATTATGGAGTCTGGAAATCTTTCGATAAATAATTTGTATTTTCAATATACTTCTGATACAAAACCAGCGTTGAAAAATATTAATTTAAAAATATTGGATGGAGAAACAGTTGCTTTTGTAGGTGTATCCGGATCCGGAAAAACAACACTAGCCAAAATATGTAGTAGTTTATTTGAACCTACTAAAGGAGATATATTTT
This sequence comes from Enterococcus sp. GC34, assembly GCF_040886645.1. NCBI lineage: Bacteria > Bacillati > Bacillota > Bacilli > Lactobacillales > Enterococcaceae > Enterococcus > Enterococcus sp. GC34. Next base: position 104,480 of record NZ_JBFOEF010000009.1, on the reverse strand, counting down.
TTTCAGATATTAATTTTCAACGATATAACCTTGATCAATTAAGAAAATCAATTAGTTATATTCCTCAAGAGGCTCATTTGCATAATCGCACAATAATAGAAAATTTGAAATTAGGAAGTCAATTAAGTGAAGAAAAAATAATTGAATTATGTAGTTCTTTAGAATTTTTATCTTTTATTTCTGATCTACCAATGGGATACAATACTGTAATTTCTGAAATGGGAGCAAATTTATCTGGTGGACAAAGACAAAGAATTCATATCGCACGAGCAATTCTTCAAAATCCTAAAATACTAATCATGGATGAGGCTACATCATCATTAGATAATATTTCTCAAAGTTCTGTATATACAGAACTATCTAAACTAGAGTGTACAAAAATAGTAATTGCCCATCGTCTAGAAACGATTCTAAATGCTGATAAAATATTTGTTCTTAGAGACGGAGAAATTGTGCAAACAGGTCACCATAATGATCTAGTCCAACAACCTGGAGACTATAAGGATTTATTTAATACGGTAATTGAAAAGGAGAAATAACTGTGCACAATGATAATAAATTAGTTAATATTATAGAAGATATCTTTAAAGATATAGTTGAACACACACACACTACCTTAAAAAGATCTTTTACAACATTTCAAGAAAAAGAAACAGAAGTTTTTATAAAGTGTTTTCATGCTTTAATAGAATATCATATAAATAGAGTCGTTCAGAAAACATTTATTTACGAATTCCATGAATTTCGAAAGAGTTTAAATATGCCTGCTAATCCAAATTCTTCCGTTGCATTTGATCTGTTTTTACAGAAACTGGATAAACAAATGGTTGAAAAATGGCTAAACAAATACAGCTATTTAAGAACAATTATTCATACAATTATAAATAATACAAGCTTATACATTATAGCAGTATGCAAAAATTTCAAGGAAGATATAGATCAATTAAATAATAATGAGATGATTAGTAAAAATTCTTATTTAACTGCTATAAATGCATTAGATTCTGATCCGCACAATGGTTCAAAAATCGTTTTATGTTTTGAATTTTCAAATGAAGAAAAAATTTTATATAAACCCCGTTCTCTAGAAATAGACCAATTAATAGACACGATATTTTCTGATATTCTAAAGTTTAAAGGGCTCAAATATAATACACCAATTGCTCAAACAATATGTCGAAATAGCTATGGTTGGCAAAAATTTATTTCTCATACTTTTATTGATGAGGCAGACTTATCAGAAGCTTATTATAATTTGGGGCTGTGTGCAGCAGTATTCAGAAGTATTGGTGCCACCGATTTACATGATGAAAATGTGATTTTTAACGGAACTACTCCTTATTTCATTGATTTAGAAACTAGTTTAAAACCATCACACGAAGAAATAAATGAGGATTCTATATGGGACGTATTAAATAAAGAACTCTCTAATTCTATTGCTAATACTTGTATAATTCCAGCTAAGTTAATGGTAGCACCACATAATATCTTAATTGGGGCTATTAATACACCTTATCCACAAAAAACAGAAGAATTATGTTTCACTCTGACCAATCCAGGAACTGATGCAGTAGATATATCTAAACAAAATATTATAGTTTCTAGAGATTCAGCTCCTATAATGTTAGAAAAAAATAAATTTCCTAGCCCTCTTCCATACCAGCAAGACTTTGTTAACGGCTATGAAGAAGGTATTAAATCTGTAATAGTAAATCGTGAAAAGATTAGTGATTTATTAAGTAGTTTTCCTTGCACCAGTAGAATAATTGTGAGACCAACTGTTCAATATTTTTTCTTACTGGATGCATGTTTGTATCCCGAAAATTTAATTGATGAGTCTGCTATAGATAAAATATTATCTTATATGAAGCCTTCTAAAATGTTTACAGAATCGGAAAATGCAAGTAAAGTACTTGAGGCAGAAAAAAAAGCTTTAAAAAAAGGAGATATTCCGTATTTTTCAATTGGGTCGAATAAGCATACAATTAATTTAATGAACATAAATACCAATACATTTGAAATGTCTCCAATAGAAAATGCTTTATATTCTTTAAATAATCTTTCTGATCGGGCACTTTTAATTGATAAACGTTTAATTGCAGAGGGGTTTTCTGAAATTAGGATTCATGAAGCAACATTTGAAAATAATAAAACTAAAAAATCACAAGCTAAAATGTTCACTGATGTTTTAAAAGAAGTGACAATAGACAACCCAGATGCATTATTTAAGTTAATAATAAATCAATCTATTACTACAAAATCTAAAAATGCTGAAACAGGTTGGTTAAACGGGGTTTATGGAGACATGAATATTGCTTACAATTCTATATCATGTATTTCGTTGCATGATGCTGGTGGTATTTTATTTCTACTTAAACATTTAACAGAATATAAAAAATGCGTTGATGATATAGAAACAAATGAATTATATATTCGTGCTTCTAAAGGTGTCAACTCTCTTAAAAATACTATTTATGGTTCTACAGAAGTTTCAAATACCCCAATGTCAATTATTTCAGGATCAAATTCTCTTGAATTTCTGTTTAACTATGAACAAAAAAAACTGAAATATCTTGATAAGACTATATCAAAAATTCAATTAGAGAATATTGAAAGTGGAGATGTTTTTTTAGGTCCAATAGGTATTGCATTAGTAAATGCTACTTTTCCTAATACGTCTATCGATAATATCATTTATTTTACAGAAAAATTCCATAATACCAAATTACCTAGTGAAGGAATAGCTCACGGAAATCTAGGTGTTTTATGGACAAATTTCAGATTAAATTATGCCTTGGACAGATTAGATATATGTAAAAATATATTTCATGAAACGACTCGGATTAAGTTTGAGGAATCTGTTGAAAATGTTGGATGGTGCAACGGAAATTCGGGTCTATTAATGGTACTGACAGAAATGGCTACTCTATTAAAAGTTGACATAAATTTATTTGATTTGGCCAAAAAATCTACTATTCTTCCATTAGAAACTCCTTTAGATTTATCAATCTGTCATGGAGTATCAGGTGTTCTTCAATCACTGCTTTTTTCCTTTAAAGTTTCAAAAAAATCTGAGTATATAATGCTAGCTAACGAGTATTGGTTATCCGTCCTTAAACTAATAGACATAAATGGTTACTATACAGGTGAAAAAAACAGGGATTATTTACTTGGATATTTTTTAGGCTGGAGTGGTATGGCTGATTCAGCATTATTATTAAAAATGTACAATGAAGGGTCCTCTCCTTTGATTCCTCTAAATTTGAGTTCCTTAGATTATCAGAAAAAGCTGATGGAGGTGTAAACTATGAAAGCCCTAGTTGCAATAAATCCCAGATACAAAAATTCATTAGAGTTTAAAAAAATGGAAACAGTTAAATTCGGATCTACTAATGTTCTATTTGGATTAGTAGAGTTAAATCAACCCGATTTTGATATAAATAATCTTCAAAATGATGATTATATATTAATAAAAGTTAAATATTTTTCTTGTAACTATAGAGATAAATCTATCTTATTAGAAGCCTATATTTCTGAAAAAAACGAAAATAGATTATTCTTTCCATTTGGTTCAGAATTTAGTGCTGAAATTATTAAGATTGGAAAAAATGTTAATAATTTCAATGTTGGAGATTTTGTCATGCCAAACTGCGAATATCCTCATGGAGTAAAACCAGGAATACCGAGTAATTTTGCATCTTTAGGATGGTTAAAAATTCACAAAAGTAAAGTTATTAAAATTCCAGCACGTCTAAGTCTTGAAGAAGCTGCATGTTTTTCTTTAGGCTCACAAACTGCTTCCAGTATGATTAGACGATCTAATATTTTGAAAGAAAGTGGTAATCCAGTAGTTTTCAGCGCACGCTCTGCAACTTCTATGTTTATTATTCGTCAACTACTTATACAAGGAATTACACCTATATGTATATCTACTACTTCATGGACAGATTTTGAAAAAGAATATATATATCCTTGTGAGGTGGAACGTTTAGAAGACGTATCTTTGCAAGCTATGAAGCGAAATATTACGCACGTTTTTGATCCTTTTTTTGATCTTAATGTAGAAAATGCAGTAAATTTATTACAAATTGGAGGCACTTATATAACTTGTGGGCTTTTAAATCAACACCCTCTTTTATCTGAGAAAATACCTATAGAAAATGAGCCAATTTTAAGAAGAGCACTAAGTATGGGAGTAATGAAAAATATTACATTTATAGGAAACTGCTTAGGAACATATGAAGATTTGCAAAATGCTATCAGTTTAGAGGAAAGATTCTCTGTGAAACCTGTAATTGATAAATCTTATAACGTTAACCAATACCTAGATTTTATAAATCGTTCATTTTTTAACGCTAATAAAATAGGTAAGGTGTCTTTAACCTACCATTAATTACAGTGTACTAAAAATTTAAAATTATTCAGATTTTTAATACATTTAACTTTACTTTTGTTAAACTTTACTTTAATATTTGAGTAGAGATGTGAAAAAATTGTTAAATTTGGTTCAAAAGCTAGGGGTTTTCTCTTTTTCAACACGAAAAAAGATTTTTGAATCATAACTATATAAAAGTAAGGAAAGCTATGAAAATACTCGGTAGTTACTTGAATAACTTCAAATAATTCGTTTAAGTGCTTTTAATTTTAGTTAGGACTGTTTTTTGGATAAATAATTAATCTTTACGATATTCTCTACATCGTTTTATCAGTTAAAAGAACTGGTCCCTAGTGATTATCTTTGTCTGAATACTAGTATATTACTTTTGTAAATTTAGATAACAAAGGAAAAATTTTCCCCTGAACTGCTTATGAATACTAAGTTTAAACGTTTTTCACACGGTTAATTAACTATAAGTAGGGTGACTATATGAAGAAAAAAATACACGAAGAATCTATACGTAATAAAGTTTACGAATATAGAGTTTTAGCCAGACTATCACAACAAGAATTAGCTGATAGAGTTGGTGTATCTAAACAAACAATTTTTGTTATGGAAAAGGGAAACTATGTACCGTCGTTACTATTAGCATTTCGAATATCAAATTTTTTTAATGTACCGCTTACAGAGATTTTTGAATACGATTTAGGAGGACAAAATAATGATGAATAAATCTATTGGATTTTCATTTAACGCCTTAAATGAATGGTCAGAAAAAAGTATTGGGAATTATAATTTACTTATTGGTGTTGGTTTTTTACTTGTAATGATTAGTTCTATTACTTTAGTATATCTGTTATTAAAGTTGGGACAAAGAGATGAGCGCACAACAAAAATTCATTTAAATGTATGTTGCTATATGTTGGTAACCATTGTTTTGTGTGACTTATTCTTTCCTAAAGAATACATGCAAAATATACTATTCTTATTCAAATATGCACTAGCATTTTCTATATCTTTAATTTACTTACTTAAAAAATATAAACAAGATTTATGTTAATTACTTATAAAAATCATAGGATGAATATGCTGACTAGCAGTTAGGAGAAAGAATATGAATATTAATAAAGTATCTAAATCTTATAATAATACAAGTGTATTAGATAATATATCTTTCAATTTTAAAAAAGGTGAAATAATAGGATTAGTTGGTAGAAATGGTGCAGGGAAAAGTACGTTAATGAAGATTATTACTGAAAATATCCTTAACTTTAATGGATCTATTATGAGAAATAGCTCGATAGGATATTTAATTGAAGAGCCAAAACTAATAGCAAGTATGTCTGGGTTAGAACATTTAATATATTTTTCTAGAATTTATGGGAATAAATTTGATATAAACGAATTCAAAGATTTATTAGTAAGTCTAAATTTATATCAAATATTGAATAAAAAGGTTAGAGAATATTCTTTGGGAATGAAGCAAAAATTAGCAGTGGTTATTTCTATCTTAAATTATCCAGATTATGTTGTACTAGATGAGCCCACTAATGGAATGGATGTTGAATCATCATATGAAATGTTGAACGCTCTGAAAAAACTTGCTATTAAAACGGATTTAGGTATATTAATTTCCAGCCACAAATTAGAAGATATAGAAATAATCTGTGATAGGATTCTATTTTTAGAAAATGGTGTTCTTATTGGAGAAGAAACAATTAATCAGAGTTCGCAAAACATAATAAAAATTATCTTTTCCAACAATGATGATTTAACTATGTTTATCAATAAGCAAGAATTAGGGAATATTTATAATGTAACTCAAGATACGTTGACATTACAGACAAGCTTAAATAGTAGTGACGTTTTTACTTTATTAGAAGAGTTAAATATATTTATAATTGATTGTCATACTGAAAAAAATACTCTTCGTAATATTTATTTAGATAAATTTGGTGGTGAAAAAAATGAAGTTTAATATAACAGGGTACGTCTCGTATAATCTAAAAAGACTAATAACGCGTGGCTATTTACCACTAGGATTGATGATAAGTATACTCCCAGCATCTATTATGTGTTACATTATTTTAGTTAATTCTGCACCATTTACAATTAAACATATTTCGAATTTCTATTGTATGTTAGGGATAACAGCAATGGTTCTCCAGTCTACGTATTTAATAAATAATGACTTTTCTTACAAAACTATTAGTTTGATATATAATTCAAAAGAAAATAGACTAGGTTATATTATTGGTAACATACTTATTTCTATATTTGTAGGCGCAATATTTTCTGCTATTGGAATAATTTTATTTATCATATCTAAATACTTAGGTGTACCAGGAGAATTAGAGATAATATTTTTATTAGGATTCATACTTGACGTAATTCTAGTCATAGTAATCTATTTTTTATGTGGATACTGTTTATTTTTATCGGGATTTCGTAGTGGTGCAGTGTATGGTATATTAATACTTTTCTTGCTTTTTATCCCTAATTTGCTTTCTAATATAGTTTATGGATATTCAAATCCTTTTTTATCAGCGGTAGTAGAAAATTTTCCTGGCTACTATTTGCCGATTACCGTAGGATCGAATGTATTTACACTATTACAATATATAATTAGTTTAATAACAATATTTGTATTATTTACAGTTGTATTAAAAAAAAGTTTACGGGTAGAAGTTTGATTAAGTTTACTAACGAAAGTTGTGTCTCATATGGAGTATAAAGATATCATTAAATGGTTAATACTTATGTATATATCCTCTAAATCAGCATCATATTTTTATAAAATATTGGACTCAACAATAATTAATATATGGATTTCTAGATTAATATGTTGTGTTGTTGCCGGAATCATAGGTATCATTTTACACAAATATTGGTTTACGATTGTTTAAATAGGATTGATTTTTTAAATTTAAGGTGACAAAAACCTTGAAATATAAACGTGTAGGAATCCAAAATCATATCGTAAATTTCTTTGATTGCGTCCCAATATTCAATTATATTTTAAAGTTACTAGTCTTTCTATAGTGGAATTGGTAGTTTTTCAAAATTTTTTACTAATTGGATTGAATAACAAGGTGATTAGAGTTAGAGGTTATTATGATTTATGAATCAACAAGGTATATCTCAATGTCATTAAGTTAAGAAAAATCGTATATACAATAGTGTGTAATTGAATAAAATTAAGTTGTAATTTAAGTGATCTTTAACAATACCCCCCTCTAGAAGACATGTCTTCTAGAGGGGGGTACAACTTGTTCTACAAGAATTACTTTTTTATTTTTAACTTGTTATATTTTAGAACTTAGTATTGTTATTTTGTTTTACTTCTTTATCAAAATACAAAACTGGATTAAATTCTTCTTTGTTAAGTTCTATTATTTTTACATAGGAAAAGCAGGAAAGCTTAAATGTTTTCCTGCTTTCTTAACTGAATGACACTGAGGCATACCTTGTCGGTTCTTTTTCATATTCTGATTGTTTACAGGTAAACAGTAGGATATTCAAGTTGGGCATACGTCATTTGTGTCAATTTTGAGTATACTTTTTTTAATCTATTTAGTGTCTTGAAAAAGAGAATGTTTTGGTTGTTATAGATATGAAACAGGAAATAACCATTAAATTTCCTGCCTGTGTTCTTTGACAACTAAATAAAAATCTACCAGTACCTTCCATCTACGAGGAGCATGTTTTAGCTACGCCAAGACAAAGAAAAAAATCTTTGAGCGAATAATTTCTAAAGCAACTTAACTGTCAATTAAGGCCAAGATTCGTAAATGAACTAATGATACTTCCGTGAGGCTCACCATAATGAGGGGAGAGGTGAAATTCCTATGATGCTTCTGACAAAAGCAGCTGATAGATTTAAAGAGATATTTATTAATAGAAAGAAAAATAAATAATTTAAACTAAATGGATGAAAGAAGTGAAAAAATTGGAACAAGTGATAGAATATAGTGCTCAGATAATTTTACCAAAAAATTTCATTCTAATTCAAAGAGAGGAGTACAATCATTTAAAAAAAGCGGGTTTTAAAGGAAACTGTATTTCTGTAGAAGCGTTTAGGAAAAAACATACTTGTTTAAGTCGACCAATGTTTAATGAACGAATTCTTTTGAATCCGAGATTTAAAAAAATCTTAGATATAAGAGAAAATCCCAATGGTTGTATCTCGTATCCGAAAGGTGGCAGTGCTGGCAAATATTATATATTAGAAAGTAAGATGTTAACGTTTATTGAAGAGTATTTTTCAGAGATTTTTACCGGTTTACAGATAGATGCGATATAATTATCTTGACCATAGCTATTTAAAAGCCCTTTTTAAAAGAGGCGATTTAAATGGGAATTAGTAAACGAGGAACAAAGTGGCGTGCTTTTATAAGTGTAAAGAAGGAAGACGGAAAATATAGAAATAAGCCGTTAGGTAGTTTTGATACTAAATTTGAAGCAGTAAAAGCAGTAGAATATGCGCAATCAGTCGCTTCAAAAGATCGACGTATGGCGTTTGCGGTCCCTTTTTATGAGTATTTTGAATGGTTTTTTCAAAAATATAAAAAAGAGGCTTGTTCCAAAAAAACGCAAGGACACTATCAACACACTAAAAAATATATTAAAAAGTATCTAGGTGATACACCATTATCTGACTTAACAAATGATAAGTACGTAGAATTGTTGAATCAGTTTTCTAAAGACTATTCGCCAGCTACTTTAGAAAAGTTTCATACTCATATGCGTGCTTGTGTCAAACAGGCTTTTGCTCTGGGGCATATTCCTATTGAGTTTACTTCAGGTAGTTCTTTGAGAGGCCTTGGAGATAAGTCTAAAGAGAAACCAATTTATCAAAAGTATATTGATGATACTCAGTATAAAAAAGTTTTACAGTATGTTGTTCAACATAGAGATAAAGAATCTTCTATTTATTATGTAATCATCTTTTCTCTACTTACAGGTTGCCGTTTTTCTGAAATAGTTGGGATTACAATCGATGATTTAAACTTTGAACAAGGGTTTGTAGATATAAACAAAACGTACGATTATATGAATCCGCCGTCTAATTTAAGCGATTGGCTTCCCTGTAAAAATAAAAATAGCTATCGTAAGGTAGAAATGCCACAGAATTTGGCAGAACTATTGAAAGAGTTTTGGCAATATCAACAGGAAAAATGCCAGTTTCATCAAATTAAAAATCCACGTAAACAAATTTTTTTTGATTGGCAAGAAGGCTCCTGTGACAACCGAAAGGCCAATATTGAGATTAAAAAAATTCTTGTGACATGTGGAATAACTGATAAACCAAAATTTTCTATGCATTGTTGCAGACATACTTTTGTTTCTTTTTTAATCTATCAAGGCTATTCAGTAGAAGAAGTTGCTTTAATTGTTGGAGATAAACCAGAAGAAATAAGAAAAACATACTATCATGTCTTTCAGGAATATGAAGTTAGAACACGATCTAAAACCCGCAAATTGATGAATTCACTCTTTTAATTTGTTATTTAATACTAAATTAGCTGGTGCAAAGATGGTGCGAGAAAATGAAAAATAGTTAAAAATATTTAAAGTGAAACGTTGAAATGACAGTTTTTATAAAGTATTTGACGGTATTTTAGGTAAACAATCTCTGGCCGCCGGTATACTAAAGACTGTTAAATCATTGATTTAACAGTCTTTTTTTTTATTATTTTCTCGAATACATAAAAAAACCATCTCAAAAAAATGAGATGGAAAGTTAAGTGAGAGAGTGATAAGTATAGTGCGAATAAATACAAGGGTTACAGAAGAATGTGGGGGTTCTGCATCATCGTCATTAAATGTTCCTGCAGTAGGAATATGAATTTCTGTCATATTATATTCAATAACTTGAACTGTGATGATTACAACAGTTCCAATGATTGCTAACATAGTAGTCATACTTTCACTCCTCTCTTAATTTTAAATAAAAGTACTTAACTGATTGACTAGAGACTAAAAGTATACATCAACATGAACGTTGAGCTTTAGCACTATACAACGTAAAGATCACTCTTAGCTATTTTGAGAAAAGCCTTCTCCTCGACCAGTCTTGTTCTACTCATTGGTGTCTCTCGACATTTCTGAGCAATAGCCTATGTTTGTATAGGAGCCTCACCTAACTTATTACAAAGAAATAATAGTCTTTTAAGTAACTCTTTGTCAAGACATAAGCAGAAGTCAAAACAGTTCTATTTACAAATGAATGCGACGAACCATTTCTTCTGTTATTTGTTCTACAATATCAATGGTTGTTTTTGGCGAACGTTGATTTCTGGGGATATCGATTGAGTAAATTTTGGCAATACGACCAGGATTTGCATCCATTAATACAACCCGATCAGAAAGTTGGACTGCTTGTTGAACGTCATGCGTGATCATTACAATTGATTTAGTCGCAATTTGATTGTTTAGCCAAATTTCTAATAAATCGTTAGATAATTGGCTGGCTGTAATGATATCTAAAGCTGAAAAAGGTTCGTCTAAGAGCAATAAGCTAGGTTCGATGGCTAAAGCACGAGCAAAGCCTACACGCTGTTTCATTCCACCAGATAACTCTCTGGGATAAGCTTTTTCAAAACCAGTTAAACCAATCATTTCAATGAGATTACTGACTCTTTTATTTATTTGTTCACGGGAAATTTCTTTACGGTTTTCTAAGCCAAAGCTGATATTTTTTTCAACTGTCAACCAAGGAAAAAGGGCAAAATGTTGAAAAACCATGCCGATATTGGCATCAGGCTCATTAATGATTTTATCTTCAAAAGTAATTTCACCTCTAGTTGTACGAAGAAGTCCAGCAATACTTCTGAGCAACGTTGATTTTCCTGTTCCTGATTGTCCGATAATACTTAAAAATTCATTCGTTTTAACTGTTAAATCAATATTTTCAAGGACTTTTAAATGTTCTGAATGTCCTTCAATTTCAAATTCTTTATATACTGATTTTATGCTTAATAATTCTTTATTTTCCATCGTCTTATTAGATAGGTAAAGGGAAATCACCTATCGTTCTCCTCTCTAGTTTATCTTAAAAATTTAGTCGAGTTGAGTCGTCCAGCTATTAATAGTGAAATTTTTTGTTTTGCTGCTCGATATAAAGGTTGCCAAACAAAGGCAATACATAAACCAACAACGAAACACATCGCTAAGGTTCCTAAGGCAGATTTATCTTTTACGCCATCGTTTGCCGCAATATATTGTCCTAGGCCAGTAACATCTATTGATTTTTTGCCCCATTGAATGCTTTCTGCTGCGATATCAGCGTTCCAAGCAGCACCAGCAGCGTTAATAATTGCTGTAATGAGGTAAGGTAAAATAGAAGGGATCAAAAATTTTGTCCACCATTGCCATTTAGATAATTTAAAAAGTTTGGTTACGTCACGAATATCATCAGGGATGGCTAAGTAGCCAGCAATTACATTAAAGAAAAAATACCATTGGCAACCAACCATGATGAGTGGTAAAATCCACCATTCTAATTTGTTGAAGCCCATACTAATAATCAACACAATGAATGGAGTATAAACATTTGACGGAATGGAGCCTAAAATTTGTCCAATCGGTTGAACGATACTTAAGCGCCGATTATCATTCGCAACCCAGATTGCTAAGGGAGTAAAGATAATGCCAGCAACGACCATGGCCAAGGTAACCCGTAGTGTAGTATAAAGGGTTAATCTAGGAATCATGCTGAAATCTTGATGGGGCAAGAAATGATAGAGCTTAATAGAACAATAAACCCCGACAATGGTTAAGCTGACATACCATAATGTTTTGAAGAAATGGCGTAATTTTGCTAGTAATCGATAGAGATAGTCTAGCTTGAAAAAGTACCAAACTTTTGGTAAATCGTAAATCCAAAAATGACTGAATTTCACAAAAGCTTTTGAAAAGTATTTCGTTAAAGTTGCTTTTTTTAATAAATGATAAATGATGGATTTAGGTGGCGTCGTACTTTCGACATCTGTTTCATATTTAAAATAATAAGTGGCTCGAACTAAAGGTTGAAAAACTAAAAAGTTTAAAATCACCACATTGATTAATAAGGCAAAAACAGCCCATAAACAGGATTTAAAGTCGGCTCGATTTAATGCTACTTGGATATAAGAACCAATTCCTGGTAAATAAAGGTTGGTTTCTTTAGGAAAGGCAACAGAAGCTTGCTCACTAGCCACCAAGGCAAACCAAGCCGCAGTTTGAGAAATAATAACGTTCCAAAGTAAGCCAGGAATTGAGTAAACAAATTCAAGACGCCAAAATTTTTCCCAAGCATTGTACTTGAACTGATCGGTCACATTGACTAGATCTGAAGGAATAACTTCCATTATTTGATAAAGAGTCAACATGATGTTCCAAGCTTGACCTGTGAAGATGGCAAAAATAGCAACCGCTTCTGCGCCCATCACATTTCCTGGAAATAAACCAAGTAACCAAGCAGTTGTAAAGGTCAAAAAACCTAGCAATGGAACAGATTCAAGGAAATTAACTAATGGTAAAATGACTCTTCGTGCCGTTTTATATTTTACGGCTAAAATACCAAAAACAAAGGAAAACAGGAAGGACCAAGCCATGCCTACAATCATTCGAAACATGGTTCGAATTGAAAAGTAAAAAAGATTTGATGGAGATAAGAAATCATCTGTTTTACTTGGTGTTGCGAGGAATTCTTCTGAGGGAAGGGTGTGAAGAGGGCGATTCATTTTTAGCCAAGAGAAGACGATGATAAAAATGAAAATGCCTAAAATGATGAGCAAGGTAAGATTCCCGATGCTTTTAGCAAGTAGGGTATTTTTCTTAGATGATGCAGTGACAGCTTTCAATTTAAAAACCTCCAATTAATCATATTAAAGAGGTCGCCGAATAAAAGAAGATTATAGGGTAATCACAATAATTGAGCTTTGGCTTTCTGAGACGTAAGAAAAAAATTCTAGTTATCTTAGGAAAGCCTTAATTCGACAATCCCTGCTTTACTCGTTACTGTCTCTCGACATTTCCGAGCGATAACCTGTGTTCTTCAGAGTAACCTCACCTAATATGATTCTATTTGATTTACATGCTTATCATACTCGTGACTAAAAATAAAACAATTTCTAGCTAGTTATACCTGAATTACTGTTTGTTGTTATTCTATTCAATGATTCTTAAAAAGATTGCCCACATTCTGTTTTTTTAGGGAGAAATTATCAGATGAGTATGTTATGTAACGCAAGGTGAATAGCATAGGATGTTGTATTTTTAGTTTGTTTCGTTTACTGTTAAAGATGTAAGTAGTAACTATACGTGAATGGATAAAAAAATTAAAAGTAATCTAGCACCTAAATTAAACAACAAAGAAATTTGTTCAGAAGAAAGGAAATTATGATGATTATTTGGTTAAACGGTGCGTTTGGAGCCGGAAAAACGACCATTGCACATGAGTTACAACAAAAACTTCCCAATGCAATCATTTATGATCCAGAAATTATTGGTAGTGCATTGATGGAGCTAGTTCCCGAAGAAATGAAAGAAAATGATTTTCAAGAGTATCAGGAATGGCGTTGCTGGAATGCTCATTTATTAAAACGAATGTCCAAAGAGTCTGGACGGCCGATTATTGTTCCAATGACCCTTTATAAAAAAGAATATGAAGAAGAGCTGATTGGATATTTGAGACGAGCAGGCATTGACGTTTATCATTTTTTGTTAGCGGTCGAGAAAGAAGAAATTTTACAAAGATTATTGAAAAGAAATGATGGAACTTTTGAATGGGGGAAAAATAAGTTGCCTGAAGTACTTGAAGGTTTTCGTCAGATTCAGTTTACCGAGATTTTTAGAAATCATTCAGCTGACACGACAGAAATTGTAGTATCCATTCTTAATAGAATAACCGAATAAAAATAAAATAAGGGACCTAAGTCGAAATGACTTAGGTCCTTTATTTTCTACTTCTTAAGATAATCAACTACCAGCTACCCTGATTTCTTCAAACTTTAAGATCGCACATTTACGAAAACTTATTTTTACACTGTCAAAATTTTCTTTCAAGTCTTGCATTTTGTTATTTTTAGCAGTATATTTTAGGTGTACCTAAAATATATTAGAGGTTAACCTTCTAACGGGAAGGGCCTTTTAAAATTATTGCAAAACGAAAGAAGGAATTGAATTGAAAAATTCAGAAGAACATGAACCAAAGCAAAGACATCATTTGATTGAATATGCAAATGGTCCTTCGCTTGAAGAAATTAATGGCACCATCGACGTGCCTAAAAATATGAGTTTTTGGAAAACGTTATTTGCTTACTCAGGTCCAGGAGCATTGGTAGCAGTGGGGTATATGGATCCAGGAAACTGGTCTACTTCAATTACTGGGGGACAAAATTTTCAATATTTATTGATGTCGATTATTTTAATTTCCAGTTTGATTGCAATGTTGCTCCAATATATGGCTGCTAAATTAGGCATTGTTTCACAGATGGATTTAGCACAAGCGATTCGTGCTAGAACTAGTAAGACGTTAGGTATTGTATTATGGATTTTAACAGAGTTAGCAATTATGGCTACAGATATCGCTGAAGTTATCGGGGGCGCAATTGCCTTATATTTATTATTTCATATTCCTTTGGGTCTGGCTGTCTTCATTACGGTATTTGATGTTTTACTTTTGTTGTTATTGACAAAAATTGGTTTTAGAAAAATTGAAGCTATTGTTGTTGCTTTAATTGTTGTTATTTTTGTGATTTTTGCTTATCAAGTGGCATTGTCAAATCCAGTATGGGGAGATGTAATTAAAGGGCTGGTTCCTAGCGCAGAAGCTTTTTCTACATCACATGCGGTGAATGGGCAAACGCCACTGACAGGTGCATTGGGGATTATTGGTGCAACAGTGATGCCTCATAATTTGTATTTGCATTCTTCTGTTGTACAAAGTCGTAAAATTGATCGTAAAGATAAAACCGATATTCAACGCGCTTTACGCTTTTCAACTTGGGATTCTAATATTCAATTAACGATGGCATTTTTTGTTAACTCTTTATTATTGATTATGGGGGTGGCCGTTTTTAAATCCGGCAGTGTCAAAGATCCTTCATTCTTTGGTTTGTTTGATGCTTTATCAAATCCAGCGGTTATGAGTAATTCTATTTTAGCGCATATTGCAGGTTCTGGAATTTTATCAATTTTATTTGCGGTAGCCTTATTGGCATCAGGACAAAATTCAACAATTACAGGAACGTTAACTGGTCAAATCATTATGGAAGGCTTTATTCATATGCGCGTACCAATTTGGTTACGTCGGATGGTCACACGTTTGTTATCTGTTATTCCTGTCTTAATTTGTGTTTTAATGACCAGCGGAAAAAGTACAGTGGAGGAGCATATCGCGATTAATAATTTAATGAACAATTCACAAGTTTTTCTAGCATTTGCTTTGCCATTTTCGATGTTGCCTTTACTGATGTTTACAGATAGCCGTGTTGAAATGGGTGAACATTTTAAAAACTCGTGGTTAATTAAATTGTTAGGCTGGGTTTCTGTCATTGGCTTAATTTACCTCAATATGAAAGGCTTACCTGATCAAATTGAAGGATTCTTCGGTGATAATCCGACAGCGAGTCAAATTACGTTAGCCGATAATATTGCTTATGTCATCATAGCACTCGTCATCCTCTTGTTAGTTTGGACGGTTGTGGAATTATATAAAGGCGATAAACGATACGCACAGCAGCTTGCAGCTATGGAGCAACAAGTAGAGGAGGTTAAATAATGAAATTTTCAAAAATTATGGTTGGTGTTGAAGAGTCGCCAGATGCGTTAAAAGCATTTCATTATGCTATCCAAAAAGCAAAAGAAGAACAAGCTGAATTGGTTATTGTTTCGATTTTAGAAGAGAAAGAGATTAATGTTTACCAATCGTTAGATAAAAATTATTGGCAAGAACAGTTGGCGAAATTAGAGAAACAAACGGAAAAATATCAACAAGAAGCGTTAGCGAATGGCATCGATAAAGTAAGTGTAATTGTCAATGAAGGAAATCCAGGGGAATTAATTATTAATAAGCTTATTCCTTTGAATAAACCAGATTTGTTAATTATTGGCTCCAAGTCAACTAGCAAATTAAAAAGCTTTTTTGGTAGCCAAGCAGCTTATATGGCTCGATATGCCCCAATTTCTGTAATGATTATTCGCTAACAAAATTGAAACAGTTAAAAAAGCCGCCACGATTTACTATTCGTGGTGGCTTTTTTATAGTAATTTTTGTTTATATAAATAAACAGCCAAACTTAGTTGTAGCGAACTATCAGGAAATTCTAAAGTTAAGTGAAGAATCTCTTCTATTTTTTTTAAGCGATAAATAATTGTATTACGATGTACATACATATTTGTGGCAGTCAACGAAATATTTTTATTCGATTGAAAGTAGGTGTTGATGGTTTCTAGTAGGGAACTTTCATGTTTTTGATCTTCTTTTTCTAATGGTTCAATCAATCGTTGATATATTTTTTGTTTGGCTTGTTTGGTCAGGGTTTCGATCATTAAACGATAAAAAAAGAGGTCGTCATAATTCAAAATAGTTCGTTGTTGTAATTCTTGACTTGCTTGTGCTAAGTGGAATGTTTCTTGTGCTAATTTATAAGAATCACACAGATTGGTGATTTTTTTGACAGTTGGACCAATCGCTAATTTAAATGATAATTTTGGATTCAATTTCATTAGTTGCTCTAGTAAATTCTTGGCAAGATGAGTGGTTTGTGCAAGGTAGGTGGCTTCCTCTTGCGCTGGATTTTCTAGTAATAAAATAAAGCCAGTTTGTGTAGGAAAGGCAGTAATTTTTTGTCGATATCCTTCTAAAATATGATTCAATTGATGGCCAATGCTATTCATTTGAATAGTCGGATTAAACAGTTGTTCCAATTGTTCAATGGCTACAAGCAAGAGACTAAATGTATCTTTTTCATTTAATTGCAGATAATTACTAAATTCTTGCCAAGCTTGAGGATTGGTATTTTTTTCTTGGATAAGGTCTTGAAACAGCGCCCCGATCTTTTGCCTCGTTGTTAAATTTTCCGAAGATTCTAATTGAAGTTGTGGTAAAAGGTAGTGAGCACAGACCTCCACAGATAATAAATCAATCGTCTGTAATTTTTTGGTAGTTTGCCAAATCACTAAGTAAGATAAGCTGAGATTTTTCTTTTTGATGGGTAAAATTCGCAAAGATAACTGATGGTTCGCTAAGGAAAATTCAACAGTCAATGGTTCTTTATAAAATAATAGGAGCTCATTGTTCTGGGCTTTTAAAGCTGTCTCAAACTGTTTTTTGAGAGTCGCGTTGTTTAAAATACTGGTGATTCTTGTTGGCGCATCAGGTAAATCAAAATGATTCATAATCTGAAAACGCTCGTCTAAAAGCATTACAGGCGCTTGAATCGCGGCACTTAATACTTCCAGTAATTGGGTACTTTTTCCGCCAGCTTTGATAATTGTATAAAATTTATTATGCATATGAACAGAATGTTGGCTAATCGTTTCGTCAGGTTGATTGACTCGGCGATTGACCAATGAAATAATTTGAGAAAAGTTGTAATTATAAGGGATTGAGAGAATTGGTAATCCGACGTCATTCGCTAATTGGATCATCTCTTGTGGAACTTCATTGAAATAACGTTGGACTTTAAAACCTAGAGCAGCGCAGTTCATATTTGCTAGTTCTTGAATAAGACGTTTTTGCAAGCAAGGCTGATCTTTGAAAATATAGCCGGTAGTTAATAAAATTTCTCCTGGCGTTAACCAGTCAAAAGCATCAGGATTTTCTAAAATATTTGCTTGTAGAATTGGCGCATCTAAATTGGTCTCGTGCGTTAATAAGGTTAAACCAGGTAGTTCTTCTGCATGGAGTAGATCATTGACCGTCATCATTAGCAAGACCTCCTTTTGTATGAATTATCTAAAAATTAAGTGTATTTATTGTAAGATGTTACAAAACTATTTTAGGGAAAATAAGGTATCCTTATACTAATAGAAAAAAGTTCCAAGTCATCACGTGATTGGTAGTCACAAGTGACCAAATAAGAACAATCAGCGCTTACAACCTATAGAAACGCATCGTTTAAAGATATAGCAATAGTATACTTAATTTTTAATGCTTTTACTATTGTTTCAGCTACTTTAAATTTCTCAAGTATTTCTATAATCTGTAAGTTTTTTGAGACTCTTATCAGATATGCTTCTTTTTCTATGTTTTATCAGAAAATTCTGGTAACTTTGAAGGTTATAGTTTGTAAAATGGAGGGATCGGTATGAAGAAATTAAAAATGTTAGGATGCGTCGGTTTGCTTTTAGCTTTAACGGCTTGTCAGGCGGGAACGGGAAACTCGGCTGATAGTAACAAAGCAGCGGAACAAAAAATTGCAATTAGTTCTGAAGCAGCTATTTCGACAATGGAACCACACACAGCGGGGGATACGACCTCGACTTTAGTCATGAATCAAGTTTATGAAGGACTCTATGTTTTAGGTAAAGAAGACGAGTTAGAGTTGGGGGTCGCTGCCGAAGAACCAGCGATTTCTGAAGATGAAACCGTTTATACATTTAAGATTAGAGAAGATGCCAAATGGTCGAATGATGATCCAGTAACAGCAAACGACTTTGTTTATGCATGGCAACAAGTTGCTTCCCCTAAATCAGGGTCGATTCATCAAGCGTTATTTTTTGATGTCATTAAAAATGCTAAGGAAATTGCTTTAGAAGGCGCAGATGTGAATACTCTTGGGGTTAAGGCACTAGATGATAAAACGTTAGAAATAACTTTAGAGCGGCCCACCCCTTATTTGAAATCATTACTTTCGTTTCCTGTTTTGTTTCCACAAAATGAAAAATATATCAAAGAACAAGGGGATAAATATGCCACTGATGCAGAACATTTGATTTATAATGGTCCTTTTAAATTGAAAGAATGGGATAATGCCTCTTCCGATGACTGGACCTACGAAAAAAATGATACGTATTGGGATGCTGAAAAAGTTAAATTAACAGAAGCGAAAGTTTCAGTAATTAAGAGCCCAACGACAGCGGTGAATTTGTTTGACTCGAATGAATTGGATGTAGTGAATAAGCTAAGTGGTGAATTTATTCCTGGTTATGTTGATAATCCAGCCTTTCTTTCAATTCCTCAATTCGTCACATACTTTTTAAAAATGAACAGCGTTCGTGATGGAAAAGAAAATCCGGCTTTAGCGAACAACAATATTCGTAAAGCGTTGGCGCAAGCTTTTGATAAAGAAAGTTTTGTAAAAGAAGTCTTGCAAGATCAATCAACGGCTACAGATCAAGTAATTCCACCGGGACAAACGATTGCGCCAGATGGAATAGATTTCACAAAACTAGCTGCTAAGAAAAATAACTACTTAACCTACGATACAGCGAAAGCAAAAGAATTCTGGGAAAAAGGGAAAAAAGAAATTGGGCTGGATAAAATCAAATTAGAATTTTTAACAGATGATACAGACAGCGCAAAAAAAGCTGCTGAGTTTTTTCAATTTCAATTGGAAGAAAATCTAGACGGATTAGAAGTGAATGTTACTCAAGTTCCTTTTACTATTCGTGTTGATCGTGATCAAACGAGAGACTATGATTTAGAATTATCTGGTTGGGGAACCGATTATCGTGATCCATTAACAGTTATGCGCATTTTTACTTCGGATAGTACCTTGGGCGGCGTAACGTTCAAGAGTGATACGTATGATCAATTAATCCAAGAGACTAGAACAACACATGCGGCTGATCAAGAGGCTCGTTTAAATGACTTTGCTCAAGCACAAGATATTTTGGTGAATCAGGAAACGGTTTTAGCACCAATCTACAATCGAAGCATTTCTGTATTAGCTAATCAAAAAATCAAGGATCTGTATTGGCATTCATTTGGACCTACGTACAGTTTAAAATGGGCCTATGTTAACTAATTGAATGAAGGTAGGAAGGGGTTTGTCATGCTTTTAAAAAACTGTAAATTAGAAACAGGATTCTCTACTGTGAATCAGCGAATTGTTGCGACAGAAACAGCTAGCTATGATATTCGAATTGAAAACGAGGTCTGTACTGCGGTCGCACCGCAGTTAAGGCCTTTAGAGAGCGAAACAGTTATCGATGTGAATCAGCAACTCGTTTTACCTGCTCTAAGAGAAATGCATATTCATATTGATAAAACGTATTTTGGGGGACCTTGGAAGGCCTGTCGTCCACTAACGAAAGGAATTTTAACACGTATTGAAGAAGAAACTTGGCTGTTACCTGAACAATTACCAACTAGTTTAGAACGTGCTTGCCAAGTTATTGAGCAGTATATTCAACAAGGCCATTATCATATTCGCAGTCATTGTAATGTAGATCCATCTATTGGAACGAAACATATTGAAATCACTAAAGAAGCATTTAGTCGATATGAACAATACGTTACTCATGAAATTGTGGCTTTTCCTCAACACGGATTACTCCGC
Organism: Enterococcus sp. GC34; assembly: GCF_040886645.1. Lineage (NCBI taxonomy): Bacteria > Bacillati > Bacillota > Bacilli > Lactobacillales > Enterococcaceae > Enterococcus > Enterococcus sp. GC34. The sequence goes on along the minus strand of NZ_JBFOEF010000009.1, from coordinate 83,609 downwards.
TCACAAGTCGAACCTTTGATGCGCGAAGCCTTACGCATGGGGGCAACTCATGTCGGTGGCGTTGATCCAGCCCTTGTGGATCGTCATGTGGATCATTCAATCGCAAAAATATTTGAATTAGCTACCACATTTAATAAAAAAATTGATGTTCATTTACACGCCCGTGATACTTTGGGACTTTATGAATTTAATAAATTTGTTGATTATACAGAACAAGCAAAAATGTTTGGCGAAGTCACTTTAAGTCATGCTTTAGCCTTAGGGGGCTTAGAAGAAGCAGCAATTAGAGACATTGCGCAAAAATTCATCGAAACAGGGATTGATTTGACTTCGACTGTACCGATTGGAATGCCCACCATGCCGATTCCAACCTTGGTTGAACAAGGTGTTAAGATCTCCGTGGCTCATGACAGTTTGACGGATCATTGGTCGCCTTTCGGCAGTGGCAATACAATAGAAAAATTAAATACAGCCGCTCAAAGATTTAAAATTAGCGATGAGTATCGCTTGAATCGTTTATGGGGTTTAGCGAGTAATTTTGTAACGCCTCTTGATCCTAACGGTCAGCGCATTTGGCCTAACGTCGGCGATTCTGCAGATTTCCTACTATTTAATGCTGAGAGCACTGCTCACGTGATTGCACGCCAACAGCCAATCCAACAACTGATACTAAAAGGACAACTGGTTGAAGCCGTTCAAAAGGGGGAAAGAGAATGACAGCATCCATTGTTTATTTGAATAATGTTCGTTTAGAAACTGGTTTTGCTAAAGACCACCACGAATTAACGTATACTAAAACCGCACGCTATACTTTAGCGATTCAAGAAGGCAAAATCCAAGCGATTATTCCGCAAAATCAAGTCACTGAAAAGCAACAAGGCACTGATTTAAACGGACAACTGGCTATTCCCGCTTTTCAAGAGAGCCATAATCACTTAGATAAAACCTACCTTTCATTAGGCTGGCGTGCTAGCCAACCTGTTAAGAATTTAAAAGAGCGTTTAGCAGACGAAGCCAGTGAACTTAAATTGTTAGCGCCGTCAACAGAACAACGAGCGACGGCCATGATTGAAAAATTGATTGGTTATGGAGCCTCTTATATTCGGACACATGTCAACATTGATCCTTATGTAGAACTAGAAAACTTCTGGGGCGTCAAAAGAGCCTTAGAAAAATATGCGCATGTGATTGATTATGATATTGTTGTCTTTCCACAGCATGGATTATTAAAAAATCCCCAAACGGTTTTACTCATGAGAGAAGCTCTAAAAAATGGTGGAACAATGGTTGGTGGTTTAGATCCTGCAGGCATTGATTATGCAATTGAAGAATCTTTAGAAACTATTTTTGATCTGGCAGAAGAATTTCAAGTAGGAATCGATATCCATTTGCATGATACGGGGGAGGTTGGTGTTTATACAATTGATAAATTTTTAGACATTTTGGAAGAACGAAAATTTACTCAGCGAACCGCTATCAGTCACGCCTTTGCGCTGCTAGATGTACGACCAGCAGAAAAAGAAAAACTATACCAACGTTTGGCAACGCATCAAACGGCGATTATGTCTACAATTCCCTATGATCCTCGTTATTTATTGCCACCAATTGACGTGTTACGCCAAGCTGGTGTATCGGTTCATTTAGGTAGTGATGGCTTTTTTGATTCTTGGAGTTCTAATGTTTCAGGTGATTTATTTGAAAAATTACGTAATTTTTGTGAAATGACAGGAAAGATTACAGAAGAGCAACTTACTCAAGCTTACGTCCATGGCTGCGGCAAAGAAGCACCTTTTTCATTTGAAGAAGAACGCCTTTGGTTTACAGAAGGCGACGAAGCAAACTTTATTTTTACAGAAGCAGCTTCTACAGCAGAAGTGATTGCTAGAAAACCACAGAAACGCCAGATTATGTTGAAAGGACAATGGGTTTAACTTGCTTTAAAATTAGGTAGAAATAGAATGCTAAAAAGTCAAACAGAGGAAACGGGGTTCAGCTCTGAGCAACGCACAGTGTCAGTCCTGCGGTTACTCGTCACAGTTTAATGCGTATAAAGTACTTCTGCTCACAACGTGTATCAGCTTTTCAAGTTTGTTTGACTCACTTTAACATAGCACTTTTGCGTATCTTCCTTTATAATAAGACAAAATGAAGGAGATGAACCAAGCATGACTGAACAAACGAGAGAAAACAAAAAAGCAGCCTACGAATTGTGCTTACAACAATTGAGCGGTTTGTTAGAAATAGAAACGGATGCTATTGCAAATTTAGCAAACTCGTCCGCGTTACTTGCACAAACATTACCAGATACCGTTTTTGCTGGGTATTATTTATATAAAGATGAAGAATTAGTTTTGGGGCCTTTTCAAGGGAAAGTCTCTTGTACCAGAATTAAAATGGGCAAAGGTGTCTGTGGTGAGTCCGCGGAAAAACAAGCTACATTGATTGTTGATAACGTGAAGACACACGCCAATTATATTTCTTGCGACTCAGCTGCGATGTCTGAAATCGTTGTACCGATGGTAAAAAATCATCAATTGGTCGGTGTTTTAGATATTGATAGTGGTGTAACAAATAGCTATGATGCGGTTGACCAACTGTATTTGGAAAAATTTGTTACCTTGTTACTAGAAAAATCAGATTTTTAAGCAGACTATTTTTGCTTTCTGACAAATCATGAGAAAATAAAGTATAAAATTTGATCATGAAAGAAGGTGAGTCATTTGTTAGAGCTGTATATAAATTTTAAAGGTGAAGCAAAAGAAGCAATTGCGTTCTATGAAGATGTTTTTGATACAAAATGTCAAAATTTAATGACTTTTGGCGAAGCACCTGAAGATCCTGAGCATCCTATAAACGACGAGATAAAGGATTTAGTGATGAACGCAAGTATCATTATTGAAGGAACCTATGTAATGATTTCAGATGTTCCTGATATGTTTGGTTTTGAAGTTACGGAAGGAAATAACCTTTCGCTCGTGGTTAGCACAGATGATGATGAAAAAATTGATCGCTTATTTAAACGATTATCTGAAGGTGGCACTGTTACAATGCCATTGTCTGAAACTTTTTGGTCCAAAAAGTATGGTTCCCTAAAAGATCAGTTTGGCATCCATTGGATGTTTAATTATTATGAAGAAGATTAAAATAAAAAATCCCCAATCCGTTATTTTCATTGGATTGGGGATTTTTTATTCATGAAAGAATTGCTTCTTAGCGATTTGATACTGCCGTTGCTTTTCTGTCCAAAATTGCTGATCGTTTTCATCAATTTTGCGAATGACTTTTGCTGGATTACCCCCAACAATCGTGTTGGCAGGAACGTCTTTTGTAACCACAGCACCAGCAGCAACAATAGCATTTTTTCCAATTGTAACGCCAGGTAAAATGGTGGCACTTCCGCCAATCCACACGTTATCTTCAACAATAATTGGCGTACCGAATTCTAATTCTGCAGTTCGAATCGTTGGATCAATTGGATGGCCGGCAGTATAAAAACTAGCACGAGGGCCAACCATGACATTATCACCGAAGATGATTTTGTTTACATCTAAAAAAATGCAATCCATATTTGCATAAAAATTTTCTCCTACCTCAATATGGCGACCGTAGTCTACATGGAGGGGTGGGTTGATATATAACTCATTGCCAGTTTTTCCTAATAATTCTTTTTCTAGGGCCACAATTTCTTTCACATTATCGATAGGAAGTTGATTGATTTTTTGAGCTAACACCTTGCCTTTTGTTGATTTGTTTTCGGGTAAAATGGTGGGGGCGTAATATAATTCACCTTTTAACATTTGCATATAATCAAAGTCATTTTGTTTCATGTAAGCGCTCCTTTAGGCTTTTTCTCTATTGTATCAAATCAATACAATAAGTCGAGGAATATGTAAAATAAAAAAGGACAGATAGCAAAATAGCCTTGCTTATCTATCCTTTACCTAAGGTTATCCAATTTTTTTAACTCTCCCGCCAATTTTATCTGCTAATTTTTGTGCTTCTTTTTCAGAGTGGTAAACTAAACAACCTGATTTATCTCGCGTACGTTTACCATCTGCAGTTAAATAGCCATGAAAAAATTTGATTGCATACATAGACATCACCACCTTTCTAATTGAAAATAGTGTAAATGGAGCGATTAAAAATGTCAAATAATAGAAGTGCTCTTAACCATTCTTATCTTTTTTAGTTCGTAGATAAGCTTGGTTAAGAGCATCTTTTCACTTAATAAATTAGTTTGAAACGGGTCGTTGAGTGAAATTCCTGTTCAGGTGAGAGGGTGATAGAACCGAACAAGGGAAATCTTTCAGCACCAGGACAGACTTGGGTTTCAAATGTGAGCGCTCCGTGATTGACTAATTTTTGCCCTTGAATATCGGGACCGTTATCAGCAAAATTTGCTGAAAAAATAACAACTGAAGGTTGATCAGTGAACATTTCTAAGGTGATATCTTTAGTAGGACTTTTTAAGATAACATCTGGGTTAATTAAATCATGATTGGTTAAGATGAAAGGGTGATCGAAGCCGTTCATCTTTTGAATTTGTTCATCGGTACTTGAAAAAACCTCAGCTAATTTTTTAGGTTTTTGTAAATCAAAAGCTGTCTGGTCGACGGAAGCTAATTCTCCAAGTGGTAAAACTCTTTCATCAAGCGGGACATACTTTTGGGCATTTATTTGCAACTCATGCGCATCAATGGGGATTGCGGGATTTCCAGTTAAATTAAAGTAGACATGATTGGTTGGATTAAAAAGTGTTTGTTCATCTGTAGTTGCCTGATACTCAATTTGCCATTCATTTTCTTCAGTCAATTTATACGTGACTGAAACAGTGAGATTTCCAGGAAAACCATTTTCACCAGCAGGACTCTCTAGCCAAAATTTCACAGAAGGATTCACTTGTGCCTCTTGGATTTCGCTGTGCCATTTTTTACTTTCAAACCCAGGTGTGCCGCCGTGAAGTGTTGTTTGAGTAGGAGTATTAATCATCGTTTGATACGTTTTACCCGCTAGTTCAAAGGAGCCATCGGCAATTCGACCAGCTGTTCGACCAATTGTTGCACCAAAATATAAGTCTTTAGACAAATATTCATCTGCTGAGGGAAAGCCTAGCACGAGTGATCGGGATTCATTTTTTGTAAGAGGAACGTCAAGCGCAACAATTCGCGCACCAAAATCTGTTACTTTTAAAGTCACACCATTTTTATTCGTCAGTGTGTAAAGAAGCATTCCTTGTCCAAATGATTCAGTTGAAATAGTCAAAATAATCAATCCTTCCTTCAAGTAAATATTTAGTAAATTTAACTTTGTTGTTTAGATTATTTAAATAGTCAAAAAGAAACACTAAGAAAATAAATCGTTATTTAATTGTATTGTACACGTTTTCAGACGAAATGACAATTAAGAAAATATTAAGTAAATATTTGCAAAAGTTTAGTAAATATTATACAATTTGTTTACTAGTGAAAGGAGCGATTAGTGATGGAAGAACTGTTAATGAATCGATTTGTAGAAATATTTGGTGAGAAAGGGACAGCCTGTTATTTTGCCCCTGGAAGAATTAATTTGATTGGTGAACATACAGATTACAATGGCGGTCATGTTTTCCCAGCGGCTATTACGTTAGGGACATTTGGTGTGGCAAGAAAAAGAGACGACCGAAAAATTCGGATGTTTTCTGATAATTTTAAAGAGGTTGGTCTCATCGAATTTTCATTAGAAGATTTAACCTATTCAGATTCAGATGATTGGGCAAATTATCCTAAAGGTGTTTTAAATTACTTGATTGAAAGCGGACACAATATTGATTCTGGCTTAGATGTGCTCTTCTACGGTACGATTCCTAATGGTGCTGGCTTGTCTTCTTCTGCTTCTATTGAACTTTTAATGGGGACGATCTGTAATGATTTATATGCTTTACACTGTCCAATGCTTGAATTGGTGCAAATCGGTAAAAAAGTGGAGAATGAATTTATTGGCGTTAATTCAGGAATTATGGACCAATTTGCCGTGGGGATGGGAGAAAAAGATCAAGCTATTCTACTAGATACCAATAATATGCACTATGAAATGGTTCCCGCCAAATTAGGTGAGTATACGATTGTTATTATGAATACTAACAAACGTCGTGAATTAGCAGATTCAAAATATAATGAACGCCGTGCAGAATGCGAAGAAGCCGTTCGTTTGCTTCAAAAAGAGTTATCTATTGAATTTTTAGGTGAATTAGACAGCGAGACATTTGAACAATATCAAGCATTGATTGGAGATCCAACGTTGATTAAACGAGCGCGTCATGCCGTCACAGAAAATGAACGAACTTTATTGGCAAAACAAGCGCTAACTGAAGGGGATTTGGAAGAATTTGGCTTATTATTAAATGCCTCACATCGTTCGTTAAAAGAAGATTACGAAGTAACTGGCATTGAGTTAGATACCTTAGTGGCTTGTGCGCAAGAACAACCAGGCGTTTTGGGCGCACGGATGACTGGTGCAGGGTTTGGCGGTTGTAGTATTGCTTTGGTACCAAAGCAAAATATAGATGCATTTATTGAAGCTGTTGGCCAGAGTTATCAAGATAAAATTGGCTATGCTGCTGATTTTTATCCTGCATCAATTGATGACGGTGCCAGAAAGTTATTTTAGAAAGGAAGGCTTTAAATGTCTATTTTAGTATTAGGTGGCGCAGGCTACATTGGCTCACATGCCGTCGATCAATTAATTTCAAAAGGATATGCCGTTGTGGTTGTTGATAATTTATTAACGGGACATCGTTCAGCAGTTCATGAACAAGCGACTTTCTATGAAGGCGATATTCGTGATAAAGCTTTTTTACGTAGTGTCTTTGAAAAGGAATCAATTGAAGGGGTGTTGCACTTTGCGGCCAATTCTTTAGTAGGAGAATCCGTGGAGAAACCGTTAATGTATTTCAATAACAATGTTCACGGCACGCAAATTGCCTTGGAAGTCATGCAAGAATTTGGAGTGAAACATATTGTTTTTTCTTCCACAGCGGCCACTTATGGCGAACCAAAAGCAATGCCTATTACAGAAGAAACCCCAACGAATCCTAAAAACCCGTATGGGGAAAGTAAATTAATGATGGAAAAAATCATGAAATGGTGCGACAACGCTTATGGAATGAAATATGTTGCTTTGCGTTATTTTAATGTTGCGGGAGCAAAAAAAGATGCCTCAATTGGTGAGGATCACACGCCAGAAACGCATATTGTGCCAATTATTTTACAAGTAGCATTAGGCCAACGAGCAGAGCTAAGTATTTTTGGGGATGATTATGATACACCAGATGGCACGTGCATTCGAGATTATGTTTACATTGAAGACTTGATTGCAGCACATATTTTGGCTTTAGAATACTTGAAAAATGGCGGCGAAAGTGACGTCTTTAACCTGGGAAGCAACAACGGCTATTCTGTTAAAGAAATGTTAGATGCTGCTCGCGAAGTGACAGGCCAAGAAATTCCTGCGACAATCGCGCCACGCCGAGCAGGGGATCCTAGTACATTAATTGCTTCTAGTGAAAAAGCCAAACGAGTTTTAGGCTGGCAACCAGAAGTAACTGAGGTCAAGGACATTATCGCCACCGCTTGGCAATGGCATGTGAAACATCCTCAAGGCTATAATGAATAGGAGAACATCAGATGATGAAAGAAAGTAGTAAATGGATTGCTGCATTTGTAGAGATAATCATAGAAAATGGCGATTGGACGGAAACAGACCGCTATTATTTGACGAATCGGATTGCCAAACTAGTTGGCTGTGATTTTTTTGAACAACCAGAAGCGGTTGCTTGTGAGCAGGAACCGTTGCGTGTGGTGGAACATCTTTTAAACATTGCAAAAGCCAATCACCAAATCGATGACTCAATTACGGAAGCAGAACAACTAGAAGCGGAGTTAATGGATTTTATTACGCCGACCCCAACCATCATTAATCGGAAGTTTATGGATTATTATCAAGAGTCTCCACGAAAAGCAACGGATTATTTTTATCAGTTATGTAAAACGAATAACTACATTAAAACGAAAGCAATCGCCAAAAATATTATTTTCCCAATGGACTCACCCTATGGTAAACTAGAAATTACCATTAACTTATCGAAGCCAGAAAAGGATGCTCGAAAAATTTTGGCTGAAAAGAAAATGAGTCAAAAAAAATATCCAGCGTGTATGTTATGTATGGAGAATGAAGGCTATTATGGCCGTGTGAATTATCCAGCACGGACAAACCATCGGATTATCCGACTAAATTTAGAGGACGAAGCTTGGGGCTTTCAATATTCGCCATATGCTTACTATAATGAGCATGCGATTTTCTTGGACCAACAACATCGAGAAATGAAAATCGAGAAAAAAACGTTCCAGCGGCTCCTTAAAATTACGGAGTTATTCCCTGAATATTTTGTGGGCTCTAATGCAGATTTGCCAATTGTTGGTGGTTCTATTTTATCTCATGATCATTACCAAGCAGGACGTCATACATTTCCAATGGATTTAGCACCAATGGAAACAAGATTTTCTTTGAAAAAATATCCTGAGATAACTGCTGGTATTTTAAAATGGCCGATGTCTGTGATTCGTCTTCAAAGTGATCGTCAAGAGGAACTAGTTGAGGCGGCCGAATTAATTTTGACCAAATGGCGCAATTATTCTGATGAACGTGTCTCAGTTCGGGCCTATTCAGAAGATGGCACACCGCATCATACGATTACGCCAATTGCCCGACGCAAAGGGTCATTATTTGAATTGGATTTAGTTTTACGAGATAATAATGTTTCGGAGGAATTTCCAGATGGCATTTTTCATCCACATCCAGAAGTACAACATATTAAGCAAGAAAATATTGGCTTAATTGAAGTAATGGGACTAGCTATTTTGCCACCAAGGCTGGCACAAGAATTAAGAGAAGTCGAAAAGTATTTATTAAAGCAACCCAATCAAATTGCTGAAAGCCATCGAGCTTGGGCGGATGAACTCAGTCAGCAAACCATCACTGAAGCCAATGTCAAAGAAGTGATCCAACAAGGAATTGGGACAATTTTTGTTCAAATTTTAACAGATGCCGGCGTCTTTAAACGTGACGAAGAAGGCCGTCGTGCTTTTGAACGATTTATTCAATGTATTGAAAATGATTAATTTGAGGTGAGGAACATCGTAACCATTAAAGATATAGCAGAGCAAGTCGGTGTTTCTTCAGCGACAGTTTCGAGAGTTTTGAACTATGATGAAACATTATCAGTTAGTGATGAAACGAAGAAGAAAATATTTGAAACAGCAGAAACGTTAAATTATAAAAAGCGAGCCAGAAAAAAACAAGCAGGCAAAAAGAAAATTCGGTTTGTCCAATGGTTCAGCGATCCAGAAGAACTGGATGATATTTACTATTTATCGATTCGTTTAGGTGTTGAAAAGCGGGCAGAGGAATTGGGTTTTCTTTTAGTCAAAGAATCCCTGACAAACCTGTCTCAAAAAAGATTTGATGGGACAATTGCCCTAGGGAAATTTGATGAAAAGCAAGTGGCGGCCTTAGCCGCCTTAGGCGCACCTCTTCTATTTGTAGACTTTGATGCAATGGCTTTTGGCCAAAACTCCATTGTTGTTGATTTTGCTGGAAGTGTTAAAACAATTGTGCAAGAATTTTTGGCGCAAGGGCATCAGAAAATCGGTATGCTTTCTGGGCAAGAATATACGAAAGAGTCCCGCGTGGCATTGGTTGATCCACGTTTTGTCGCTTTTAAAGAAACCTTAAAAGATTTGGACCTTTATCATCAAGAATGGGTTGTCGAAGCAGCTTTTTCTGTTGAAGAAGGCTATCAAGCGATGAAAGACTTTATTGAAAAAGCGGACACTCGTCCAACCGCTTTTTTCGCTGCAAGTGATACGTTGGCCATTGGTGCGATGCGGGCGTTACAAGAAGCAGCCATTCGTGTGCCAGAAGATATTTCTATCATTGGTTTTAATGATATTAGTGTCGCAAAATATGTTTCACCAACATTAACAACAGTTAAAGTTCATACTGAATGGATGGGTGAGCTAGCCGTTGAGACAATGAAAGAGTTATGCTTGAATACCCCACCAGTTCCTAGAAAAATTATTGTCGGAACGGAATTCATTCAGCGAGATTCAACGAAACATTCATCAAAATAACAGCAAAACTTGGAGAGTTTTTTCCAAGTTTTTTGCTCTTTTCTGCTGGTTTTCAACAATCAAGAAAATGGAGGGAAACAGATGCAACCGAAATTAATTATTTTACGTGGTAATTCTGGTAGTGGTAAAACAACGATAGCTAAAGCGCTTCATCAGTGTCTTAAAGAACAATCGTTATTGATTTCTCAAGATGTGGTGCGCAGAGAAATGCTTCGTGTTAAAGATGAAACAGGTAATCTAAGTATTGCTTTGTTAAAACAGTTGGTAGCTTTTGGGTATCAAGAATGCCAGTATGTGATTGTTGAAGGGATTTTTCAAAAAGCTATTTATCATTCCTTTTTTCAGGAAATAATCCATCTCTTTGAAGGTAACGTTCAGGTTTATTATTTTGATATTTCTTTTGAAGAAACGCTGAAAAGACATAGCCAGAGAAACAAGAATCAAGAATTTGGTGTCGTGGAAATGAAACGTTGGTGGCTACCAGAAGATTATTTAGGGCTTGCGGGAGAACAGCGGTTATCTGAACAACTGTCTGAAAAGCAGATTATCAGGCAAATTTTAGCAGATATTCAGTAGTAAGTGCTGCGCTTTTTAGAGAAATGGATGTTGTGGTATGATAAAAAAGAAGGAGTGGTTTCAATGGATTACCAAGAACGATTAAAAAATTTACCACCTGAAGTCATGACAGCTTTTTCAGAATCATTTATTTTTTTAATCAGTAACGACAAAGTTCAACATTTTCCTGCACGAGACTTAACGCAAGCTGAAATGATTCAACGAGTGAAAGAGAAATTAGGTGAAGCGGTGACGTGGTCCTTATGGCAAGGGTTCGTTATTGCTGTTAATTCAGAAGAAACATGTGTTGCTGTTTTGCCCAAATATCATCAACTCGATGGTTTTTGAAAATGAATAAGGGAGCGAAGAATTATTCGCTTCGTTGTATAAAATGAAAACGTTTTTTGGGAGGGAAGGCTGATGTCTGAGCTAGTGGTTATTAGAGAAATGCAAGAGAAAGATATCTTAGCGCTGGATACTCAATTTGTCCAACAAGGTTGGCCAAGTCGCCAAGAGATTTTGATGAACTATTTAGAAGAACAATTAGTCAAGCAACGAACGGTTTTTGTAGCGGAGAAAAAGGCAACGCTGTTAGGTTATGTGACGTTACTGCCATTAGCTAAGGAAGGTCCTTTTAAAAGTTTATATCCTGAAATAGCTGATTTCAATGTATTCTTACCATTTCAAAAACAAGGAGTGGGGCGGTTATTATTAAATCGTGCAGAAAATGTTGCCAAAAGTTATGCAGATACTGTTTCCTTGGGAGTAGGCCTGCATCCTGGTTATGGTGCAGCGCAAAGATTATATATCAAACAAGGATATGTGCCAGACGGTTCAGGAGTTTGGTTTCAAAATAAGCAGCTGAAACCAAACGAACGGTGTGTTAATGATGATGAGTTAGTTCTTTATTTATCGAAAAAACTATAGCAATTGTCAATCAATAATGGAGGAATAATCGTGGTTCATCAATTATTGGCTCAAATGGAAAATGGATATATGAAAATAATAAAAGAAAATTTAGTTGGAATATATCTTCATGGTTCTTATGCTTTTGGAACCTATTGTCATTCAGTAAGTGATTTGGATGTACTGATTGTGGTTTATGAAAAGCTTACTATTGATGAGAAGAAACAATTATTAGATTATACAATTAATATTTTAGATAAGTGGGCACCAAAAAAAGGGATAGAATTCCATGTGCTACAATTGAAAGATACAATAAATTTGAGTTATCCGATTCCCTTCGATTTACATTTTTCTCCGATACATCGTTCCAGATATCTGACTAATAAAAATAAATATATTGAAGATATGATGGGATACGATGAGGATCTAGTGGCACATTTTATGATTACAAAATTATATGGAAAAGTACTCGTAGGAAAACCGATTGATTCCGTTTTTGGCTGGATAGATCAAAAGAAATATTTTGAAAGTATTGTAGCTGATGTGAAAGAGGCAAAAAAAGAAATTGTTCAACAACCTATGTACGTTATTTTAAATCTGTGTAGAGTAATGGCGTTTAAGCAAGAGAATAAAATTTTATCAAAAAGGGCTGGCGGGGAATGGGGCCTAGTACATTTTCCTACTAATTATCATTCGCTGATACAACTAGCTTTAAAAGAGTATCAAGGCGAAACAGTTTTGTTAGAGCAATACAATGATTCAGAATTAAATGATTTTGCGGATATTACGCTTTCGTTATTATTTAAGTAAGAATGTAAAGGAGGGGGTTACCCTTGATTAGAAAAATGAAGCCAACAGATGCAGCGGAGTTAACTATCATTAATAAAGAACAATTGGGCTATGAAGTTCCCGTTGACGTGACCTGTAAACAGATTGAGAAATTACTACTAGCCAGTGACAGAGAGTTTTTATATGTTTATGAAGAAACGAAGACAGGGAAGATTTTAGGCTATGTGCATGCGCAACTGTATGAAACAATTTATTCCCAAACGTTATTGAACGTTCTGGGGTTAGCAGTGGCAAAAGAAGCAGAAGGCCGTGGAATTGGCAAACAATTAATGACTAAACTAGAAACGGAAGCTAAAAAGTGTAACTTGTCTGCGATTCGCTTAAATTCAGGGGAACAGCGTACAGCAGCACATCAATTTTATGAACACATTGGCTATGTTTCTGATAAAAAACAAAAGCGATTCATTAAATACTTGGATACTTAAGTTATGTCTTTAAAAAATAACAATTTCCTTTAAAAAAATAAGTAAAAACTAGTGAAATTTTCAGCGAATTAGTGTAAAATGTATCTCAATGACTCAACGAGTGTTTCAGCCGAAACACTGTCAAAGAAAGTACATACAAAGAAACAGAAATAGCCATTTTTGATGGCTGTTTTTTTATGGAGGAGGCAAATTATGACGAAAAAAAATAGTATGATGTACTTAGCAATTTCTAACTTATTTCTTGTTTTTCTAGGCGTAGGCCTAGTCATTCCCGTAATTCCCCAATTAAAAGAAGAAATGCATTTTTCTGGTACCACAATGGGAATGATGATTTCTATTTTTGCGATTGCCCAATTAATCACATCGCCAATCGCAGGTGTCCTTTCGGATAAAATTGGTCGGAAAAAAATGATTGCAACGGGCATGTTGGTGTTTTCAATTTCTGAGTTATTATTTGGTTTAGCTCAAGCGAAAAGCGGTTTTTATATTTCTCGTGGTTTAGGCGGGATTGCCGCCGCTTTATTAATGCCGTCAGTGACAGCCTTTGTGGCAGATATGACCACGATTTCTGAACGTCCGAAAGCGATGGGACTTGTGTCAGCTGCAATTAGTGGTGGTTTTATTATCGGACCAGGAGTTGGTGGTTTTATCGCTTATTTAGGTATTCGCGCTCCATTTTTTGCGGCCGCATTTTTAGCATTTATTGGTTTTATTTTGACATTAACTGTTTTGAAGGAGCCGGAGAAACGAATTTTAGCCGCTGTTGAAGCGAAAAAAGGTTCATTTATGGATATTTTAAGAAATCCAATGTTTACCTCATTATTTGTGATTATCTTAATTTCCTCTTTTGGCCTGCAAGCGTTCGAATCTATTTATAGTATTATGGCGACTATTAATTTTGGCTTTACCACAAGTGAAATAGCAATCGTGATTACGGTTAGTGGTATTTTAGCGTTGATTTGTCAGTTGTTTTTCTTTGATGCAATCGTCCAAAAAATAGGTGAAATGGGTTTAATCCAATTAACCTTTTTTGCAAGTGCCATTTTTATTGCCGTGATTGCCTTTACAAAAAATAATTTAGTTGTTGTATTTTCAACGTTTATTGTCTTTTTAGCGTTTGACTTGTTTAGACCAGCAGTAACTACTTATTTATCCAAACATGCTGGAGATCAACAAGGAACCATCAACGGACTAAATTCGACATTTACAAGTTTTGGTAATATTTTAGGACCAATGGCAGCAGGAGCTTTATTTGATATCAATCACTTTTTCCCTTATTATGTTTCAGCAGTAATTCTGTTAGGAACGGGCTTTTTATCGTTATTTTTAAATCGAAATAAGATGTAAAAGAAAAAATAAGTATTTGGAATATAATAATTCCGAATACTTATTTTTTTTGATCGCCAACCGTTCTTGAAAAAAAAAAATAAACAGTGTTCGCTTGATTAATCGAACGTTTGTTCGTATAATGATTTTGCAAGTGAGGTGATGTTTGTGAAATTTGATTATGAAAAAGAACCTAGTCGCGATATTCTTTGTATTGATTGCAAAAGTTTTTACGCTAGTGTAGAATGCGCAGAACGTGGGTTAGATCCGTTGAAAACGATGTTAGTAGTGATGAGTAATGCCGAAAATGCGGGGGGATTAGTTTTATCAGCATCGCCAATGGCAAAAAAAGTTTTAGGTGTTTCAAATGTTACGCGTAAAAATCAAGTGCCCGCTCATCCTGATTTATATGTGGTTCCGCCACGAATGAATTTGTACATGAAAAAAAATCAAGAAATCAATAATTTATATAAAAAGTTTGTCGCAGATGAAGATCACTCTGTGTTTAGTGTAGATGAATCATTTCTTGATGTAACGGCTTCTTTAAGTTATTTTCATTGTGAAACCGCCTATAAGATGGCTCGGATTATCCAAAGAGTCGTTTATAATCATGTGGGTATTTATGTGACCGTTGGGATAGGGGACAATCCGTTACTGGCTAAATTGGCGTTGGACAATGGCGCCAAACATTCGCCAGATTTTATTGCAGAATGGCGGTATGATCGTGTACCAGATACTGTCTGGCAGTTGCCTTCTTTGACAGATTTTTGTGGGATTGGTCGCAGAATGGCTAAACGACTGAATCGCTTAGGAATTGATTCTGTATATGAGTTAGCGCAAGCGAATCCGCATCTTTTACAAGAAACATTTGGCGTGATGGGGCTTCAATTGTATGCTCATTCATGGGGGATTGATCGTACCTTTTTAGGGAAAAAAGCGGAACATAAAGCTGAAAAATCATTTGGAAATAGTCAGATTTTGCCGAGAGATTATGCGCGAAGAGATCAGATTGAACTAGTCTTAAAGGAACTGACAGAACAAGTGGCTGCTCGTTTAAGGAAAGCGCATTGTCAAACGGAATGTATCACAGTCTACGTTGGTTATTCCAAAGGACAAATTGACCGTGAAGGACGAACTGGTTGGCGAAAACAACAAACGATTCCTGCAACAAACAATACAAAAGTTTTGATTACCTATGTATTAGCCCTTTTTAGAGAACATTATCTAGCGGGAACCGATGTCCGGCAATTAGGGCTTTCATATGGAAAATTAGTTTGGAATGAATCTTTACAATTAGATTTATTTTCGGAACCAGAAGAGCAAATTAGTGAAATGGAGTTAAACTATCTGATTGATAAAATCCGACAAAAATTTGGCTTTCAAGCTTTAATCCACGCCTCTTCTTTGTTGGAAGGCGCGACGGCAATTCATCGTTCAGGATTAGTCGGTGGACATGCTGGAGGAAATGTCGGTTTAGGAGGATAACATCATGAAACGAACAAAAAAAGAATTTACACCTTATAATGAGTACCATGATCGGCCCTTTGAACTGAAATGGGCGACCGCTTTTGCATTGGGGGAGTTACAAGAAGGAATCGAAGCTTCTGACGAATATTCTAAGAGAGCGTTTGAACGCTTACCGCAACAGACAACAGAAGAAATTGAAGAATACTTAGAGCAGTCTTTAAAAAATAACCAGGTTTTAGAAATCCAATTGAATACATTGGATGATTATGGCCGTGTTCAACCGCCAATTGTTGGTGTTTTTGAAGGGATGAGTTCAATGGAGTATGCAAAAGTTGGAAATACACATATTTTATTTGAAGATATTCGTCATATTAAAAGTCATGAGTTTACCAAGTGGTCGAGCCTTGATTAAAAAACTATTGTTATACGTGCGTTTTGTGAAAACATATGAGATAATGTTCATAGGTAATAGAAATAAAAATTATGGAGGTGGCTAGGATGGGACATCATTTAAAAGGACACCATGGCAAAAAAACAAATGCAAATGGCGGCTTTTTAACAAAGTTATTGGCTGGTGGTGCCTTAGTGGGCGTAGGAAAAAAGTTATACGACAATCGTGAAAAAATTAAAGAGCTGTTAAGTGACGACAAAGAAAAAAGCAACGATACTGAAAACAAATAAAGGACTGGATTGACGGAATGGTAAAAGATGCAGCGTATATTATTGAAGAGATTACCACGATTTTAGAAGGAACCTATTTTGTGATAACCAAGAAAGCGAATAAGCGCCGCATGTGTTTACATGTTTCAGATACCGCGAAAGAATTTTTACGTTGTCGACGGGAGTATGAAACATTCTTAGAGCAACAGTTTGATTATGCCACAATGTTTTTAGAAACATGTACGGAAGATGTTTCTGTTGAAATTCAAACGGGACTACTTGAAGAAACAAATTATCAAGCATTAACCGTGGAAAAATTACAACAGATAGCCACTAAAATGTAACACAGCTGTTGTGTTAGTTTTGATTCTTAATTTGGTTAAGGAGGCGGATAAAATGTCAGTATATCAACATATTTTGGTTGCTCTTGATGGCTCAGATCAATCTGAAAAAGCTTTTCATGAAGCTGTCAGGATTGCCAAAGAGGAACAAGCCACTCTTTATTTAGCTACAATTATTAATGATGCTGAATTTACGACGAGTCCATTTTCTTTTGAAGAATTGTATGATTTAGAAAAACACAAGTCAGAAGAGATGCTCACTGAAAAGGCAAAACAAGCGAGTGAAATTGGTGTAAAAACAGTCAAAAAAATTGTTGAGCTTGGGAGCCCAAAACGTTATCTTGCCAACACGATTTCTGAAAATTATGCCATAGATTTAATTGTGCTAGGTGCCACGGGAAGAGGTGCTATTCAACGAACCTTGATTGGTTCTACTACAGATTATGTGGTTAACCATGCTTTGTGCAATGTCTTAGTCGTTCGCTAATTGTGAGTAAATAATCAAGGGAACGATGTTTTATCGGGGCGTTTTTTTAATTAAACGAGAGGTGAGTTTATGAAAACAAAAATCGGAAAAACAGTTATCTTGTCAGCGTTTTTATTCACAAGTTTCCTTTTACTGAGTGGTTGTACCTCGGCTGGCGAAGAGATGGAAAAAACAATTGATCGACAGAAAGAAAAAGTCGATAAAACGGTCGATAAGCAGAAACATAAAAATGAAAATTCCATGGAAAGTTACGACGAAAAAGTTGACCGTTCTTTAGATAGTCAAGAAGACAAAATCGATACTACTGAGTAACGGGAAAGCTTTCAACTATCGGCTAGTAAATAAATAATATACAAAAGGGAGCATCCACTGCAGTTATTTCTCACAGCGGATCCTCTCTTTTGTGGTTAAAAAGAAAAAGTTAACTGCTCCCCAACAGTTAACTTTTAATCATGTTGCACATAGTTAAAACACTCTATATATCCTTTATATCATTTGAAACGGGTAGTGTAAAAAGAAATCTCTTGAAAAGAGTCTCCATTTATAGGGAAGATTTCCCATAAAAAAGAGAAACGTATAATCACAGAGAGTTAGAGAAAGCAGAGGGAAATAAGTATGTTAAAATAAGAAGCAAGAAAGAATACAAGTATGCAGAAAATAACAACTAATTAGGTGAAAACAATGGAAATACATTTTGAAAAAGTAACAAGCGATAATCGTAAAGCAGTGGAAAACTTACAAGTTTTCGCTGAACAACAAACCTTCATTGAATCAATGGCAGAAAATCTAAAAGAATCGGACCAATTTCCAGAATGGGAATCGGCAGGTATTTATGACGGCAATCAATTAATCGGCTATGCCATGTATGGACGTTGGCAAGATGGGCGCGTTTGGCTAGACCGCTTTTTAATTGATCAACGGTTCCAAGGACAAGGTTATGGGAAAGCAGCCTGTCGACTTTTAATGTTAATGCTAATAGAAAAATACCAAACAAACAAGCTATACTTGAGTGTTTATGATACGAACAGCTCAGCAATTCGGTTGTATCAACAACTTGGTTTTGTATTTAATGGTGAATTAGATACGAATGGTGAGCGGGTAATGGAATGGACACATCAGAATAAGTAGATAGAACAGGTGAGACAAAAGCCATAGCGCATTTTGTTTCACCTTTTTCTTTTAATTGGCTCCATTTGTTTACTTTTAGTAAGTAAAATGGTAAATTTAGTTCAATCTGTTTTGAAAAAAGAGTTACTGGAGGGTAAGGATGAAAATAGAATTTTTCCATGATGTTATTTGTAGTTTTTGTTTTCCAATGTCTGACCGCATGCATGAGATTCAACAAGAATTTCCTGAAATTGAATTGATCCATCGGTCGTTTGCGTTGGGGTGGTCCACAAACGATTTTGAAACAATGTTTGGCTCACGAGCAGCAGTAAAAGAAGAAGTTTTGACGCATTGGGTGTATGCCAATCAAAACGATTCAAAGCATCGTTTTAATATTGAAGGGATGAGGAAGCAACGATTTGATTTTCCAACATCAAAGAATGCATTATTAGCAGCAAAAGCAGCTGGATACATTGGCAACCAAGACACTTATTGGTTACTGTTTGATAAGTTACAAGAAGGTTTATTTATGAGAAGTTTAAATATTGAAGAGCCAGAAGTAATTGAGGAGCTAGTAAAAGAGACAACGATTGATTTTGCTTTATGGAAAGAAGCTGTTGCTTCCGAGGCTGTTTGGACGGCGGTTCAAGAAGATTTCGCGCTAGCTTCTGCTTATGGTTTACAAGGAGTTCCCGCACTAATCATTAATCAAAAATATTTAATTAATGGTGCAGTACCGAAACAGCAAATCAGCCAAACTATTCAAAAAATTCTCGCAGAAGAAAAACAACAGCAACCGTTAGTTTCATTAACTCCTTCTTCTGAAGAGTCCGCTTCGTGTGAGTTTAAGGAAGGCACATGGACGTGTCATTAAGCGGCATAAAATAACGTTATTCTTTGACAAAACGAAAGACTTCTGTAATAGTTAATGCGGGGGTGATAATATGTTTAACGCGTATAGAGAATACTGGAATAATATTACAACAATGAATGCGTCAGCAACACGAGCACAATATTGGTGGCCACAATTAATTAATTATTTGGTGTTAGGGATTTATTCAGCAATTACGGGCGTTTACAGATATATTGAAGTAACACCCAATGATGGAACAATCATTAAAGAATGGAATACTGTGACCATTATCTTTTTCTTGCTGACTGCTTTAATTTGGTTGGCAAACTTTACTGTTCGAGCAAGAAGATTGCATGATCGCGACCACAGTAACTGGTGGATTTTATTCTATTTACTTCCTTTTATCGGTACTTTAGTGATCTTCATTACATTAATTTTGCCAAGTAAAAGTCACACAAGATGGCCAGTGAATCAATCAGAAATTTAATTTGCTGGTTTCGTTTAGCTGATTATCTTAAGAGTGAAAATAGGACATAAGTCATTTCGACTTATGTCCTATTTTCTTTTTTATTTCAGAAAAATAAAAATATCTTCTGTATGATGGCACCTCACATTACGCGGTTCTTGATAAAAGGGCTATCTTTTTGGTAGATAGGGAAAACCATTAAGACGTTAAAAGTTTAATAAATCGAGCAATTCTCTTTTGTTAGAAAATAAGATAGCATCATTAATTAAAATACTTGGAACACTGGTTTCAATAATTGGTTGATTGGTAATAATCAAATCAAATTCTTCAAGTTGATGGTCACCTAATTGTTCTTCCGTAATTGCTAACGTATTTGAACGAATCCGATGCAAAGCTAAAATATCGTGGACATAGTTTCCAATATATTGACTATGATTCAGGCCCATGTCGCTAATAATCAAAATCTTTTTTGAGTCGAAACTCTGGTTAATTTCTGGAAAAGTATTAAGCAACCAAAAAATATAAGAAGATGAATAGTTTAATAGATTTGTTTCTAAAAGAGCGGAAAAGAAATGCAATTCTGCTTTTAATCGTGCATATAAGTGAAGCTGAGTAAAATGAATTTGTCGAGTGAAAAAGGTGGCCCTTTGTGTCAATTCGGAGGTGTCAAAAGGCACTAATTGAGAAAACAAATAAAGACAGGTTAACAAGTGAACAGCGAAGTCGACGACTTCTTCTGTTAATTGTTCAATCTGTGAAAAAGCATTAAATTTTAAATTTTCACGTATTCTTTGACTGATGACTTCTTGGTCTTCGGAGTAGTATTGCTGAAAAGCGCCTCTTTGAAAATACCGGAGAACTTCTCGATAGGTCTCACGGCTGAGTCCAGTGAAATGACGACTGAGTAAAAGATAATCTTCCATTTTGATTGGACTCTTTTTATCTGTTTTTTTCTGGAAACGTTGTTGAAATCCTTGATGCTCTCTTAATAAATCAACAATAAAATACATAATAAAGAAATCGTGTTCATAACTGTTATCCATACTAATAATATTTAATTGGCATTGATTACGACGCATTAATTGTTTGATTTCCTGCTTATCTAATTGATAAGGCAATTCATAATGACCATAATACATTAAAAAGAAAAAGGTTGTAAAAATACGTAAAGGCAATTCTTCTGTTTGGCTAGTTAATTGATAGCCTTGATCAACGATAACGCGAAGAGAGTAAGTTTCCAAGACCTGATTACACTGCTTCAATTTTCGAGCAAAAGAAGAGCGACTAATATTGATGGTATCGCAATAATATTCGATGGTTTTGCCAGGATTTTGGATAAACTCATGGAGCAATTGGGTGGTCGTTGACGTTTTTGCCATATCCGTCAGCACGTTTAAATATAAGGACACATTAAAGTTTTCTAAACGATAGCCTAATTTATGCGATGTTTTAATGGTTAAACTTTCGCCCCAACGCTGTTTAATCTCCTCAATATAACGAATAAAAGTAGACTCAGAACTACCAATATATTTTGCAAGTTCTTTTTTAGTCATCCATTTATCAGAAATGGATAAGACACGAATGATTTCTTCCATTTTCCGATAATTTTTTTCTAAAAACCTAATCATATTGTTTCCTCCCAAGTCCTTTACTTTAATGAAACAATCATCGAAACAATAACGCAATTTCAGAAATGAAACCGCTTGGTATGAAAGCTGGTGTGATTTAATGAGCTCCTTCTCTGTATAATAATTATCAGATTAGAATAATGAAATTTTACGTGCTAGGCAATTCTAATTTAACTGTTAATTCATAAAAGAAAGGAGAGAACAGACATTAAATTACTAAAGAAATTTGGGGTTTTCGGCGTAGTCTTTTTACTTGTCTCATCCTATTTCATACCGCTCATTGGCTATGCAGAAACAGCCAAAGAAGTTGAAATTACATCCGCTCAAATGATAACAGATGAGAATGATAAAACGAATATTAATATCGAGTTAAATCTTCTCAACCAAACAGAGCAGCCATTACAACGAGAAATTCAATTGAAAAATGCACAGTTCATGGATACTGCTGTAATTGAAAAAGACGGATATTCTTACCAAGTGACTAATGGTACGCTTTATCTGACTTTGGACGCACAAGTAAAAAAGCCGGTACAGCTTTCGTTAGCTGTTGAGCAAAGTTCGCTTCAAACAGCTCAGCCACCTAAGTTATTGTATGAAAACAACGAATATGATGTTTCAGTTACTTCTGAAAAAATAACAGTAGAGGATTCTGCTAAAGAATCAACTGAACCAGAAAAAATAACTGTACCAGAAAATACGAAAGAAACTAACAAAAATGATTCGGCTCCAGAAAAAACAGAACAGCCGACCGCAACAGAAGAGGTAACCAATCCATTTGCAGAAGCAAGAATGGCGCCAGCCACTTTGAGAGCGAATCTGGCACTACCTTTAATTGCACCACAATACACGACGGATAATTCTGGTACTTATCCGACAGCTAATTGGCAGCCCACAGGCAATCAAAATGTGTTAAACCATCAAGGGAATAAAGACGGTGGTGCACAATGGGATGGTCAAACGAGTTGGAATGGGGAACCTACTAATCGCACAAATTCTTATATTGAGTATGGCGGTACAGGAGACCAAGCCGATTATGCTATCCGAAAATATGCTAGAGAAACAACAACACCAGGGCTTTTTGATGTATATCTTAATGTGCGTGGGAATGTTCAGAAAGAAATCACGCCATTGGATTTGGTCTTAGTCGTTGACTGGTCCGGTAGTATGAATGAAAACAATCGGATTGGTGAAGTACAAAAAGGAGTGAACCGTTTTGTTGATACATTGGCAGATAGCGGTATTACCAATAACATCAACATGGGCTATGTTGGCTACTCAAGTGACGGTTATAATAACAACGCCATTCAAATGGGGCCGTTTGATACAGTCAAAAATCCAATTAAAAATATTACGCCAAGTAGCACTAGAGGAGGAACTTTCACTCAAAAAGCATTAAGAGATGCTGGTGATATGTTAGCAACGCCAAATGGACATAAGAAAGTTATTGTACTTTTAACGGATGGCGTCCCAACCTTCTCTTATAAAGTGAGTCGAGTTCAAACAGAGGCGGATGGTCGCTTTTACGGGACACAATTTACGAATCGACAAGACCAACCAGGTAGCACTTCTTATATCTCTGGTAGCTATAATGCGCCAGATCAAAACAATATCAATAAACGAATTAACAGTACGTTTATCGCCACGATAGGTGAGGCAATGGCCTTAAAACAACGTGGGATTGAAATACATGGATTGGGCATTCAATTGCAAAGCGATCCACGAGCTAATTTATCTAAACAACAAGTTGAAGATAAAATGCGCGAGATGGTGTCAGCCGATGAAAATGGAGACCTTTATTATGAATCCGCGGATTATGCACCAGACATTTCTGATTATTTAGCGAAAAAAGCCGTTCAGATTTCAGGAACGGTTGTAAACGGAAAAGTAGCTGATCCAATTGCTGAACCTTTTAAATACGAGCCAAATACATTATCAATGAAAAGTGTGGGTCCTGTTCAGGTTCAAACATTACCAGAAGTGTCGCTAACAGGCGCTACAATTAATAGTAATGAGATTTATTTGGGTAAAGGGCAAGAAATTCAAATTCATTATCAAGTACGTATTCAAACAGAGTCAGAAAACTTCAAACCTGATTTTTGGTATCAAATGAATGGTCGGACAACGTTTCAGCCATTAGCCACGGCCCCTGAAAAAGTTGATTTTGGGGTTCCTTCTGGAAAAGCACCTGGCGTGAAGTTAAACGTGAAAAAAATCTGGGAAGAGTATGATCAAGACCCAACAAGTCGGCCAGATAATGTGATTTATGAAATTAGTAGAAAGCAAGTAACTGACACAGCCAACTGGCAAACTGGATATATTAAATTATCAAAACCAGAAAATGATACCAGCAATAGTTGGGAGCGCAAAAATGTAACCCAACTTTCCAAAACCGCGGATGAAAGCTATCAAGAAGTTCTTGGGCTTCCCCAATACAATAATCAAGGACAAGCTTTCAATTATCAAACAACCCGTGAATTAGCAGTTCCTGGTTACAGTCAAGAAAAAATCGACGATACTACTTGGAAAAACACGAAGCAGTTCAAGCCATTAGATTTAAAAGTAATCAAAAATTCTTCCTCAGGTGAGAAAAACTTAGTGGGAGCCGTCTTTGAATTGAGTGGTAAAAATGTTCAGACAACATTAGTGGACAATAAAGATGGTAGCTATTCCTTGCCAAAAGATGTGCGCCTACAAAAAGGGGAACGCTATACATTAACTGAAGTAAAAGCACCTGCAGGACATGAGTTAGGCAAGAAAACGACTTGGCAAATTGAGGTGAGTGAGCAAGGCAAAGTAAGCATCGATGGACAAGAAGTGACCACCACAAATCAAGTTATTCCATTGGAAATTGAAAATAAATTTTCTTCTTTGCCAATCAGAATTAGAAAATACACCATGCAAAATGGCAAACAAGTGAACTTAGCAGAGGCGACTTTTGCGTTGCAAAGAAAAAATGCTCAAGGAAGTTATCAAACTGTGGCAACTCAAAAAACAGATACTGCAGGATTGAGCTATTTTAAAATTAGTGAACCTGGTGAGTATCGAATGGTGGAACAAGCAGGACCATTAGGCTACGACACTCTTGCTGGAAATTATGAATTTACTGTTGATAAATATGGGAAAATTCACTATGCAGGCAAAAATATTGAAGAAAATGCGCCAGAATGGACACTGACACATCAAAATCATTTGAAACCTTTTGACTTAACGGTTCATAAAAAAGCCGATAATCAGACGCCACTTAAAGGAGCGAAATTCCGTTTAACAGGACCAGATACGGATATTGAATTACCAAAAGATGGCAAAGAAACGGATACTTTTGTTTTTGAAAACTTAAAACCAGGGAAATATGTTCTAACAGAAACCTTTACGCCAGAAGGATATCAGGGGTTAAAAGAACCAATCGAATTAATAATTCGTGAAGATGGTTCAGTCACGATAGATGGGGAAAAAGTAGCAGATGTTTTAATTTCTGGAGAGAAGAATAATCAAATTACTTTAGATGTTACGAACCAAGCAAAGGTTCCTTTACCTGAAACTGGTGGCATAGGACGCTTGTGGTTTTACTTGATAGCGATTAGTACATTCGTGATAGCGGGTGTTTATCTCTTTATTAGACGACCAGAAGGGAGTGTGTAATCAATGAAAAACGCACGTTGGTTAAGTATTTGCGTCATGCTACTCGCTCTTTTCGGGTTTTCACAGCAAGCATTAGCAGAGGCATCGCAAGCAAGCGTTCAAGTTACGTTGCACAAATTATTGTTCCCTGATGGTCAATTACCAGAACAGCAGCAAAACACAGGGGAAGAGGGAACGCTGCTTCAAAATTATCGGGGCTTAAATGACGTCACTTATCAAGTCTATGATGTGACGGATCCGTTTTATCAGCTTCGTTCTGAAGGAAAAACGGTCCAAGAGGCACAGCGTCAATTAGCAGAAACCGGTGCAACAAATAGAAAACCGATTGCAGAAGATAAAACACAGACAATAAATGGAGAAGATGGAGTGGTTTCTTTTTCATTAGCTAGCAAAGATTCGCAGCAACGAGATAAAGCCTATTTATTTGTTGAAGCGGAAGCACCGGAAGTGGTAAAGGAAAAAGCTAGCAACCTAGTAGTGATTTTGCCTGTTCAAGATCCACAAGGGCAATCGTTAACGCATATTCATTTATATCCAAAAAATGAAGAAAATGCCTATGACTTACCACCACTTGAAAAAACGGTACTCGATAAGCAACAAGGCTTTAATCAAGGAGAGCACATTAACTATCAGTTAACGACTCAGATTCCAGCGAATATTTTAGGATATCAGGAATTCCGTTTGTCAGATAAGGCGGATACAACGTTGACACTTTTACCAGAATCAATTGAGGTAAAAGTGGCTGGAAAAACAGTTACTACAGGTTACACACTGACGACGCAAAAGCATGGATTTACGCTTGATTTTTCAATTAAAGACTTACAAAACTTTGCAAATCAAACAATGACTGTGTCGTATCAAATGCGTTTAGAAAAGACCGCTGAACCTGACACTGCGATTAACAACGAAGGACAATTAGTCACGGACAAACATACCTTGACTAAAAGAGCCACAGTTCGTACAGGTGGCAAGTCTTTTGTCAAAGTTGATAGTGAACATGCGAAAATCACCTTGCCAGAGGCTGTTTTTATCGTCAAAAATCAAGCGGGGGAATACCTCAATGAAACAGCAAACGGGTATCGTTGGCAAAAAGAAAAAGCATTAGCTAAAAAAATCACGTCTAATCAAGCCGGTGAATTTTCAGTTAAAGGCTTAAAAGATGGCCAGTACTTCTTAGAAGAAATCTCTGCACCAAAAGGTTATCTTTTGAATCAAACAGAAATTCCTTTTACGGTGGAAAAAAATTCTTATGCAACGAACGGACAACGAACAGCACCGTTACATGTAATCAATAAAAAAGTAAAAGAGTCAGGCTTCTTACCAAAAACAAATGAAGAACGTTCTATTTGGTTGACGATTGCAGGCCTGCTAATCATTGGGCTGGTAGCCATTTGGCTATTTTATCAAAAACAAAAAAGAGGAGAGAGAAAATGAAGCAATTAAAAAAAGTTTGGTACACCGTTAGTACCTTGTTACTAATTTTGCCACTTTTCACGAGTGTATTAGGGACAACAACTGCATTTGCAGAAGAAAATGGGGAGAGCGCACAGCTCGTGATTCACAAAAAGAAAATGACGGATTTACCAGATCCGCTTATTCAAAATAGCGGGAAAGAAATGAGCGAGTTTGATAAATATCAAGGACTGGCAGATGTGACGTTTAGTATTTATAACGTGACGAGCGAATTTTACGAGCAACGAGCGGCAGGCGCAAGCGTCGATGCAGCTAAACAAGCTGTCCAAAGTTTAACTCCTGGGAAACCTGTTGCTCAAGGAACCACCGATGCAAATGGGAATGTCACTGTTCAGTTACCTAAAAAACAAAATGGTAAAGATGCAGTGTATACCATTAAAGAAGAACCAAAAGAGGGTGTAGTTGCTGCTACGAATATGGTGGTGGCGTTCCCAGTTTACGAAATGATCAAGCAAGCAGATGGTTCCTATAAATATGGAACAGAAGAATTAGCGGTTGTTCATATTTATCCTAAAAATGTGGTAGCCAATGATGGTAGTTTACATGTGAAAAAAGTAGGAACTGCTGAAAATGAAGGATTAAATGGCGCAGAATTTGTTATTTCCAAAAGCGAAGGCTCACCAGGCACAGTAAAATATATCCAAGGAGTCAAAGATGGATTATATACATGGACAACGGATAAAGAACAAGCAAAACGCTTTATTACTGGGAAAAGTTATGAAATTGGCGAAAATGATTTCACAGAAGCAGAGAATGGAACGGGAGAATTAACAGTTAAAAATCTTGAGGTTGGTTCGTATATTTTAGAAGAAGTAAAAGCGCCAAATAATGCAGAATTAATTGAAAATCAAACAAAAACACCATTTACAATTGAAGCAAACAATCAAACACCTGTTGAAAAAACAGTCAAAAATGATACCTCTAAAGTTGATAAAACAACACCAAACTTAGATGGTAAAGATGTGGCAATTGGCGAAAAAATTAAATATCAAATTTCTGTAAATATTCCATTGGGGATTGCAGACAAAGAAGGCGACGCTAATAAATACGTCAAATTCAATTTAGTTGATAAACATGATGCAGCCTTAACTTTTGATAACGTGACTTCTGGAGAGTATGCCTATGCGTTATATGATGGGGATACAGTGATTGCTCCTGAAAATTATCAAGTGACTGAACAAGCAAATGGCTTCACTGTCGCCGTTAATCCAGAATATATTCCTACGTTAACGCCAGGCGGCACACTAAAATTCGTTTACTTTATGCATTTAAATGAAAAAGCAGATCCTACGAAAGGCTTTAAAAATGAGGCGAATGTTGATAACGGTCATACCGACGACCAAACACCACCAACTGTTGAAGTTGTGACAGGTGGGAAACGTTTCATTAAAGTCGATGGCGATGTGACAGCGACACAAGCCTTGGCGGGAGCTTCCTTTGTCGTTCGTGATCAAAACAGTGACACAGCAAATTATTTGAAAATCGATGAAACAACGAAAGCAGCAACTTGGGTGAAAACAAAAGCCGAAGCAACTACTTTTACAACAACGGCTGATGGATTAGTTGATATCACAGGGCTTAAATACGGTACCTATTATTTAGAAGAAACTGTAGCTCCTGATGATTATGTCTTGTTAACAAATCGGATTGAATTTGTGGTCAATGAACAATCATATGGCACAACAGAAAACCTAGTTTCACCAGAAAAAGTACCAAACAAACACAAAGGTACCTTACCTTCAACAGGTGGCAAAGGAATCTACGTTTACTTAGGAAGTGGCGCAGTCTTGCTACTTATTGCAGGAGTCTACTTTGCTAGACGTAGAAAAGAAAATGCTTAATTTCTAGCGTCACCGAAGAAATTTTTAGAAAAACAAAGAGGTCGGAACAGAAGTGTTTAGCTCCGAGAACTCTCAAGGACAAAACTGCGACGAGTCTTTGACGAGAAAACACCTTAGAAGTTGTTGAGATCGGAGCAACGCGTAGTGTTGATTCTGTTTCCGCCGTTTATCAGTTTTTAAGCCTGGGCCAATCACTGTCCCAGGCTTTCATGCTTTATTTTTAAGGAGGAAGCAATGAAGTCAAAAAAGAAACGTCGTATCATTGATGGTTTTATGATTCTTTTACTGATTATTGGAATAGGTGCATTTGCGTATCCTTTTGTTAGCGATGCATTAAATAACTATCTGGATCAACAAATTATCGCTCATTATCAAGCAAAAGCAAGCCAAGAAAACACCAAAGAAATGGCTGAACTTCAAGAAAAAATGGAAAAGAAAAACCAAGAATTAGCGAAAAAAGGCAGCAATCCTGGATTAGATCCTTTTTCTGAAACGCAAAAAACAACGAAAAAACCAGACAAATCCTATTTTGAAAGTCATACGATTGGTGTTTTAACCATTCCAAAAATAAATGTCCGTTTACCAATTTTTGATAAAACGAATGCATTGCTATTGGAAAAAGGAAGCTCCTTGTTAGAAGGAACCTCCTATCCTACAGGTGGTGCGAATACACATGCGGTCATTTCAGGCCATCGTGGTCTCCCTCAAGCCAAATTATTTACAGATTTGCCAGAATTAAAAAAAGGCAATGAATTTTATATCGAAGTCAATGGGAAGACGCTCGCTTATCAAGTGGATCAAATAAAAACCGTTGAACCAACTGATACAAAAGATTTACACATTGAGTCTGGCCAAGATCTCGTCACTTTATTAACTTGCACACCGTATATGATAAACAGTCATCGGTTATTAGTTCGAGGACATCGTATCCCATATCAACCAGAAAAAGCAGCAGCGGGGATGAAAAAAGTGGCACAACAACAAAATTTACTATTATGGACATTACTTTTAATTGCCTGTGCGTTAATTATTAGCGGCTTCATTATCTGGTACAAGCGACGGAAAAAGACGACCAGAAAGCATGGAAATTAACGATTCGTATAATAAAAGTGACTATGTTTTTATTTTTTTAAACCCTTTACGTAGTAAATCAATGACCAAACCTAAGCAAAAATAAGTACAAAAATGAAGTCCAGAAGAAATCAACATTCTGGTTGTTAAAGGCTGCTGGGAATAATAAGTATCCAGCACAGGCGTTTGGTGAATAATAGAAAAACCTAGAAAATCTGTAAGGGTCAATAGAAATCCCTTACTATCATATCCAGAAAACCAAAGTAGTATGACGAAAAGGCTAAACATACTAAAAAAAAGAGTAAAAAAATAGCTTTTCAATTTTTAATCCTCCTTATCGTGCATAATTGAACCAGAGAAACAGAAGTATTAACGAAATAACTAAAAGAGCAAGCCCTGAATAAAAAGCAACAAAGGGCCAATCAATCGACTGTTTAAATTCCTGCCAAGTTTGGATTTTTCTGTTTTTTTTCGCGCTATCTTCAAGCGTGAGTAAATAATTCAATAGTAAGAGGAGCAGCAACACCGTGAAATCATTTGTGGTAAAAAACACATGTAAAAATAGAATGACAAAGACAACACGTGATAACACTCGATTCCGCAAAATTAAAAATAACTTAGCACGCATAATAAACCACCATTTCTTATCAGAGATAATGACTCTGTTTTTGTCTACTCTTTAGTTATATCATAAAATTATTAATAATGAAAAAATGATTCGAGAAAATAATTGAAAAAAGTTTTTTTCCTGAATCATTATTTTCGTAAATAAAGAATAAACGTGTTACTCTTGGCTTATCAAATTTGAAAGGAGTGTTAAAAATGAAATATCTGGATATTATTGCTTTAATTTTATTGATTGTCGGAGGTTTAAACTGGTTATTAGTTGGTGCATTTAATTTTGATTTAGTTGCAACAATTAGTGGTGGTGCAACCACACCATTAGCAAAAATTATCTATATTATTGTCGGAATTTGTGCGATTTATTCTATTAAGTTTTTAGCTCCTTTGTTCCGCGAACCATAGGATTAATTTAAAAGATTTAGATAACGTGAAGTTATTTTGACTTAGCAATTGAGAGTTTCCTTGAAAAAGGGGACTCTTTTTTTATTTTCTATATTCGTTTCAGAAGGTTTAGACAAGCTCAAAAAATATTTCAAGAGAGCAGTGTTGTTTTCAAAATAGAACCTAGCATTACCTCGAACGTACCTCAAATAACCTGTGTCTTTTTTTGAATCATTAGTTCAAATTGATGTGATCACTAGTGAGAAAAATCAGCTCTAGGATATATAGGAAAATATAAGCATCAAATAGGGATTTTGATGATAAATTATCTTTTTCCTTGTTATGATTATAACAAGGAAAAGAAAGTAGGGATTTATTTATGGAATTACAGGTGACAAAAAAGGCTAAATTTTTTTGTTTGGCGATGGCATTACTAATGACATTAGGTATTTTTATCAGCGCTGGAACAAGTGTTTATGCATCTGACCAGCTAGAGGATTCAGAAGTTGAGGCTGTAGCAAAAGGACTGGAAGAAATGTATGCGAATGGAGTGACGGAAGATAACTTTAAAAACTATGTCAAAAATAATTTTCCTCAGCAAGAGATTTCTTCAGTTGAGGAAGAGTTAAATGTAAATATTTCTGATGCTTCAACAGTAGTTCAAGCACGTTTTAATTGGAATGCATTAGGAAGTTGCGTTGCTAACAAAATCAAAGATGAGTTTTTTGCAATGATTAGTATCAGTGCAATTGTAAAAGCTGCACAAAAGAAAGCCTGGAAAGAATTAGCAGTGACTGTATTACGCTTCGCTAAAGCCAATGGTTTAAAGACGAATGCTATTATTGTAGCTGGACAACTAGCTTTATGGGCAGTTCAATGTGGGCTAAGCTAATGAATTTAAAAGATCATGTTACGGAAATAGTAATTACTTTTATCATCGCTTTTGTGTATACTTGGATAGATTCAGGAGAAATTGAAGTCTTAAAAACTCTTTTGATAACAATAATATTTTTAGCCATGTTCTATGCAATACCCAAAATCACCAATAGAAAAAGAAAATGAAGTGGTTTTAGAAAGATAATGTGATAGGAAGTGTAAGAGGAGGTAACGAGCCTTCTCTTTATTTTTTTATTTTATTATGCTCTGAAATAGAATAAATCCAGGATTGTTCACAAAAAATAGGCAAAATCGTTATGGCGAGTCGATTTTTTAATAATTGACCGAAGTTAACTAATCTTTTTAATGAATATAATACCTAACCTTGACTCTCATTGATTATATCTATACTATTATTATTGACTATAATATTAAAAGGAGTTGCAGTATGGATACAAAAATAGATTTAGAAAATGCCACATATGATTCATATTACTGGAAAAAAATTAATGATAATGAATATATGAGAACTGAGAATGTTTTGGAGTCTACGCGTGATAAATGGATAAGATTTCCTATAAAAGGAATTTCGAATGAAAAGGTGGATTTAGTTGTTATTTTAAAAGTTAGTAAAAGTACAGAAGCCTATCCTTTTTTTGCTAAAACTAACACAAATAAAGTATTAAAAGCCTTTCCTTTTACTTATTTTAAGGCTAATCAGCTTACATACTGCATGGGTAGATATTCAGAATTTAAAGTTCCTAAAGATAGTATTATTGGATTAACTGCTAATCATTTTCCTGATCCTGGAACGATTGTTAAAATTGATTCGTTGCGTATTCGAAAAACGACTTTTCAATATGGTGAGGGGACTTATGGACGATTGGTGCATGTATCAGGTACAGACTGGGAAAATGATGTAACAAGGTTAATTGTTGGTAAATACTGTAGCATTGCTGTAAATGCAACTTTAATTAGAGGCCAACATAATTATCAAGCTGTGTCTACTTATCCATTTCTTGAAGAAGATGAAGCAAATCCAAGAAATTCTATCTATCCAAGCGAACCAACAATTATCGGTAATGATGTATGGATTGGAACAAATACTACAATCATGCCAGGGATAACTATAGGAGATGGTGCTATAATTGCTTCAGGAGCAGTGGTAACAAAAGATGTCCCACCGTACGCAATTGTAGGTGGAGTGCCAGCAAAAGTTATTAAGTACAGGTTCCCAGATGACATTATAAAAGATTTGTTAGAAATCCAATGGTGGAATTGGGGTTCAAAAATCATAAATGATAGAAAACTAGACATTGTATCCGAAAATATTGAAGAATTCATAGCTAAATATAAATAGATAATAGTGTGTTTAGTCTATCAAATAAACTAAAAGCCTACTTCTCATTTTCGAGAGGTAGGCTTATTTTTTGTGTTCGGACGTTTAATATCTTCATAAAGGATCAAAGTATAATTATATTCTAAAAAGTTTTCAAAAATATCGCTTTTTTTACAATAGGAAAAAGAGCAACTTCGTAGTCTAAAGCATATTTTTTACTCTGGAAACTGCTTCAAGTTCTGGCAATTCATTGAATCTCTTCAACTCAGTTAAATTACTCGTATCAAATGTAATATATTTTGATGAATCATTGTTTAATTCATCAAAATATTTCATCAAAGCTTCAGCTTTTCCAAGTCCAATATTTTCAATAGCTGTTTTTCCACTTCTGATTTTGTCAATGTATTGCGTGCTGATTCCAGTTTCTTTTGCAATACGATAGCTCGTTAAATCCAAGTGTATTAATTTTTCGATTTTTTCAGTGTAAGTCATTTAATCAACTACTTTCTTTTGCTTAATATGCCTACAATAGTTTTTAGTGAATAAAATGCAAAATCAATGCAAAAAGTTTTGCATTAGTACCCATTTCTTACCTTTTCTTATAGAAATAAAAAGAGCTAAAACCTTTATTTTATAAGGTTTTAGCTCTTTTTTGTTTTTCTCTACTTTTCTAAAAATGGAGACGGCGGGAGTCGAACCCGCGTCCAAACATATTGCCACTTAAATCTCTACGTTCATAGACACTCATTTAAAGGTTCGCTTTACAGCGTGCCGAGTGACAGGCATTCTGTATTGCTAGTCTGGTAAGCTCTTCTAAATTTTACAGACGGAAAAATTTAGCGTATCCCACTTCGATTAGGACCCTGACCCGAGCACATGGGCGATGCCGGGAGGATCTTCGCTAGCTGGTTTTTAGGCAGCTAAAGCGAAAGAATTGTTTTCGTTTTTAGCAGTTATATTTAACTGTAACGTTTTAACGTAGCCGTAACCTACGAAACGCAATTCAAGCTCAACTATGCCTGTCGAATCCGTAACGCCCCCGAAATAACATAAGTATCCCTTGATACTTATCAAAGTATAGCATAAATTCCTTGTTTTTTCAAAGAGTAGGATAACACTCTGTCAGATATTCATAAAAAGAGGAAGGATGGACCGCAACTCAGTTCATCCTTCCTCCTTTTTATGAAAGTGTGTGGGTATGTTTTGTAATCCATTGTTGCAAACGGATATTCAACCAAAAACCATAAATGCCTAAAGTAATTATAGTTAATAAAAACCATTTAATCCAATGTCCGAATAATTGCATAGCTGTACCGTCAAAATAAAGACGTTTACCATCAATAACGGTATGCTTGATTTTCCAGTTGTACATCATACAAATTCCCCAAGGTGCGCAAATGCCTAATGTAAAGACAGTAATCAAGGTTGCTAAAATTGAAGTCCCGATATACGTTGCTAAACCACCATCAAAATATGAATTTTTCATTCTTTTCCTCCTTATCTTATAAATTTTATTATAACAAGAATAAATGTCCTTGGAAACAAAATGTGGATGAATTAAGTATTTTTATTCATTATTGATCCGAAATATGTTATTTATACAACTCAATATTGGAAGCACTAGATATTTTGTAACAAATGTTATCTAATGTAACTACCATAATAAAACGTTTTCCTTAGGAAGTGAATTAGAAATTTAAAAAAAAGGCTACTTAAATGAGCATTAATATTGTACGAGACATATCTTTTTGCTATTGTCAACTTCTGAAAAAGACCACTAAGTGGAAAAAATAAGAGAAAAGAAGGGTGAATAATTTTTTATGACAAAAAGTGTAAAATTTTTAGTGTTACTGTTGGTAATGATTCTACCAATTGCGGGGGCGTTATTGATAGGTCCAATTTCGTTTGGCGCCGAATTGAGCAAAAGTCCAATCGTTGACAAAGTAGAATTAGATCACACTACTTTATATCAAGGGGAGATGACCTCCATTAAAGTATCTTTTAGTGACAAAGAAAATCAGAAAATAAAACCCGGAGATACAATTACTTTAACTTTACCAGACGCACTAGTTGGAATGACCGAGAACGATGGTTCACCACGAAAAATCAATTTAAATGGTTTAGGGGAAGTTTTCATCTATAAAGATCATGTTGTAGCAATATTTAACGAAAAAGTTGAATCTTTACATAATGTGAACGGGCATTTTTCTTTCGGGATTAAAACGCTTATCACCAATAGTTCGCAACCGAACGTGATAGAAACGGATTTCGGAACTGCAACGGCGACTCAACGTTTGACAATTGAAGGAATGACTAGCACAGAGAATGGCCAAATTGAGCGAGACTATCCGTTTTTTTATAAAGTAGGCGATTTGGCTGGAGAGTCAAATCAAGTACGTTGGTTTTTAAATGTGAACCTCAATAAATCCGATGTCACAGAAGATATTTCAATTGCGGATCGACAAGGAAGTGGTCAACAATTAAACAAAGAGAGTTTTACATTTGATATTGTGAATGACAAAGAAACTAAATATATTTCACTTGCCGAGTTTGAGCAACAAGGTTATGGCAAAATTGACTTCGTGACGGATAATGACTTTAATTTACGTTTTTATCGAGATAAAGCACGCTTTACTTCCTTTATCGTCCGTTACACTTCGACAATCACGAAAGCGGGGCAACATCAAGCGACATTTGAAAATAGTTATGACATCAATTATCGACTAAACAATCAAGAAGCAACGAATGAAAAAAATACATCACAGGTTAAAAATGTTTTTGTAGACGGTGAGGCAAGCGGCAATCAAAATGTGGAAACGCCAACAGAAGAAAGTCTAGACATTCCTTTAGAGACAATAGAAGAATGGGAACCAAAGATACCTACTTCGGAACAGGCAACAGAAACAACTGAAGAGAATGGCGCAACAGAAACCGCAGAAAGCAGCCAACCAGAAGTTCATGTCTCACCAACAGAAGAAGAAAATCCAGATGAAAGTGAAACGTTAGGTACAATTGCACCAATCATACCTGAAAAACCAAGTGTGACAACTGAAGAGAATGGCACGACAGAAACTGCAGAAAGCAGCCAACCAGAAGTTCATGTCTCACCAACAGAAGAAGAAAATCCAGATGAAAGTGAAGCACTAGGCACGATTGAGCCAATCATACCTGAAAAACCAAGTGTGACAACTGAAGAGAATGGCGCAACAGAAACTGCAGAAAGCAGTCAACCAGAAGTTCATGTGTCGCCAACGGAAGAAGAAAATCCAGATGAAAGTGAAACACTAGGCACGATTGCACCAATCATACCTGAAAAACCAAGCGTAACAACTGAAGATAATGGCACAACAGAAACCGCAGAAAGCAGCCAACCAGAAGTTCATGTCTCACCAACAGAAGAAGAAAATCCAGATGAAAGTGAAGCACTAGGCACGATTGAGCCAATCATACCTGAAAAACCAAGTGTGACAACTGAAGAGAATGGCGCAACGGAAACGGCAGAAAGCAGTCAACCAGAAGTTCATGTCTCGCCAACAAAAGAAATTACTACAACTGAGAAAAAACAGCCATCCACAGAAACAACTGTGGAGACAAATAAAACTATTACATCAAAAAATCAACCACAAATACTAAACGCTCCATTAAACACATTGAAAAATGAAGGAAGCCCACAGTTGGCTCCCCAACTGCTTAGTGAACCAATTCAAAAATTAAATGAAGAAAACGGGAAACGAGAACTTCCCAAAACAGGCACAACAAAAACACCGTTTATGCTAATAGCAGGAACACTGGCAAGTACATTTGCCGTTTTAGGTGTAAGTTATCTACAAATCAGAAAGAATTAACAATAGAAAAGCCATCCAGCTTTCGCTGGGGGGCTTTTCTATTATCTGGAGATAAATTGCTGATAGGCGCCAATCAAAAACTATGCTACAGTAAGGTATGTACTGTTCGAAAAGGAGGGAGTAAATGACTAAAAAAATATGGTCGCACTTTCAGAAAAGCTTCACTTGGTACATTTTGATTGGTGTGATTGTTTCATTATGTAGTGCTTTAGCAATTTATTTTTTTCAACAGTTGTTAGATCATTATCAAAAAAGTTTCCAACTAGGGTTGTTAGTAGCGTATGGAACGACAATTATTTTAATTCCGCTATTGTCTTACTGTGAACAGAAACCGAAAGCTTACTTAACTAATGGCATCTATTTCTATTTGAAGAAATTAAGTTTAATAAAAATGAGCAAGATTTCCTATGAAGAATATCTAAAACTGGGAGCGGGAGCTTTACTACAAAAAGTAGAAGTTGGTGCAGCAGCTGGGAGAAATATCCACTTGAATTTTTATGGACGCTTATTTCGAGAGCTAATTCCAGAGACGTTATTTAATTTATTTTTTATAGCGTTGATTGATAAAAAATTACTGCCAGCAATTCTAATTGGTTATGTGATTGTATTTATTTTAACCAAAATACTTTTGAAAACGCTACAAAAAATGAAAGAAAAAACACTTATTTCTGAAGAAGCAATGAATGCTACTTTGATACGAGGGATGACCGAACTAGTAACTTTTAGAATTAATCGAAAATATAAAAAAGAGATTGAAAATTACGCGTTAATGGCAGAGGAAAATAGTCAAAATATAACAAAAATGACTATGATCCATGAATTTTTCTTTGGCTTTTTTGCCTTGTTAGTCGCACTTATCAAAGTAAGTATTGTCGTACTTAGTTTTACTAACGTCGTGACGTTAAGTTTAGGTGGACTTGTAGCGATAGTGATGTATATTGATCGAATTTATACGCCGATAGCCATATTTAATGTTTTATTTGTTCAATATAATTTGGATAAAGTAGCCTATCAGCGCTTGGAAGATTTTTATAAAAAAGAAGATGATCCTGACTTAGCGGTTTCAGGCAAAGCGTTACCTGAAATTCAAACAATTTCATTAAAAGATGTGTGTTTTAGCGTAGATAGTCAAACGATTATGTCCCAACAAAATCGACAATTTTCAATGAATAAAACTTATGGCTTGATTGGAAAAAGTGGGACAGGCAAATCTACCCTGATTAAATTGATTTTAGGATTATTGAAGCCGACAGAGGGGAAAGTTTATGTGAATCAATTTCCTCTAACACAATTCAATTTGGAAGATTATTATGAAAAAGTTTTTTATTTATCTCAAGATGTGCCAATATTTCAAGGAACGTTGAAAGAAAATATTGTATTGAATCAAGAAATTTCTGATGAACAAGTAATTGAAGCTATGTATCGTTTTCAGTTAGGGGAACTTTATGAACGGTTACCGGAAGGTTTAAACACTATTGTGAGTGAAAAAGGAATGAATTTTTCTGGTGGTGAAAAACAACGGATTGCTTTCACACGCTTAGCATTTACACAAACAGAGATTCTTATTTTAGATGAGGCGACTTCCGCATTGGACGAAAAGACCGAAGAAAAAGTGTTACAAGAAGTACAAAAATTTACCCACAATAAGTTGACTATTTTGGTTACTCATCGACCTAAAACCCTGCGATTTGTAGATGAAATTATTGATTTAAATGAGTGAACTTGTTAGCTGTTTGGCACATCTTTTGCTACACTTTTTATAAGAATTGAGAGAAAGGGGCAACTGTTGATGAATAATAATGAGCAAGAATTAGCGGAATTTTGGGATGAATTTGCAGAAGAATATGAAGAAATTCAACAAGAATCGCCATTTCCAATTGCTCGAGAATTACGTGATTTCTTGGTCCAAGAAGGCATTTTTCCGTGTCAGATATTTCTGGATATCGCAGGTGGGACGGGACGATATTTGCCTTTTTTTCAAGAGCAAGTCACGGAGTACACGCTAGCCGATATTTCTCAGAGAATGTTGGAGATTGCGGAAGCAAAAGCACAAAGCAACGTTGTTTTTCTTCACCAAAGCCAAGAAAGACTGATTGAGACTGGGAAAAAATTTCAAGTCGTTTTTTCAGCCATGAATCCTGCTTTGGATACGCCGGAAAAAGTTAATGCATTGTGCCAATTAAGTGAGGAATGGTGTCTTATATTTCGGCTAGTGGAAGAGCAAGATTCGTTGTTTTCTCCTTTTGAGCAAGAGAGCAACCCGCAGTTAAATTGGATGGCACAATACAAAGCATTTCTAAAAAAAGAACAGCGACCTTTTTTCACAAAAAAATTTTTCTTTGAAGCATCAGAAACTATTTCAAAAGACTTTTTCCGCAACTATTTTGAAGAACAATGGTCAGTTCCAATTTTAGAACAACGCGTACAAGAAATTTTTGGTTCTCATGAAATTAAGCAAAATCAGCGTACCATTATTTATGAATTAATTGCGATTCCATGTAAAAAAACAACCAGCGATGACTAATTATCGCTGGTTGTTTTTCGGTTATTTAATTGTGCGAAAGCTTTTTCTGGAATCTCTTTTTTATCAATTTTGACAGGAGATTGGATGATTCTTTTTTTACTAATGGTTGCTTCTATGTAAGCATTTGGTTCCAAAGGTTGAGGATTTTTGTCTGTCCGTTCGTAATCCATGACTTGTGTTTTTCCATTACTTTTAACAAAAGTTAGTCGATAGTGTAAAGAATATTGGCCATCTATGCTTTTTTGATTGTCATCTACTGTTTGTTTTCGTTCAGGAATTTCTAGAGGAACTTGTGCATAGGCTTTTTCACCCTTATATGTATCTGCATAATAACGATAGCCTGTATAACCACCAACAATGAATAAGCCAATAAATAAAATAGCGCCGATTTTTTTCATTTTTTCTCCTCCTAACAATTTACAAAAATAGCATAGCAAAAGAAGAAGGAGATGGAACATCGAAAAAACGAACAGTTGTCTTACAAAACTGTTCGTTTTTTTTGTCTATTTAGCTTTCATCAGAGAGTAGAAAGGAATCATTTTTCTTACGATAACTAAAGAAAATAACAAAGTACAATAGGCCTGTTAAAAGAGTGACGCCTAACGAATTCGTAAATAAGATGCCAATAAAGATGAGACCTAAAATGATTAAAGCAAGGAGATTAATACTTTTTTCAAAGAGAGACCCTCGTTTTAAAGACAGAACAAACGCCGCAGCGCTAATTAAAATCCAAATTAGCAAGACAGTGTAAGAGAGAGAACCGGCTAAGTAACCAAATAATTCATCGCCAACAAAGTAAGAAAGAATAACGCCCAGATATAAAACACTAGCGCAGAAGAAAACTGAACGTTGAGGTACTTGGTGCTTGTTTAAAACCGCAAGTTTACTCATAGGTCCTTTTTTATCTTTTAAGCGAAAATATAAAAGGCGAGAAGAGGCGTATACCCCAGAATTAATAGAAGAAAACAAGGCTAAAATAATCACAAAATTTACGATGTCAGCAGCAAAAGGAATATTCATTTTTTCAAAAACCATAACAAATGGACTCACCGTTGTGCCTGCTAATGTATTCCAAGGGAAAATAATCAAAAGTAAGAATAATGGAATGATATAGAAGGAAATAATCCGTCCCATCACACCACGAATCGCTTTAGGAATGGCTTTTTTAGGATCATCTGCTTCACTGACAGTAATCGCGATTAATTCTGAACCGCCATAAGAATAAATAACTACTAATAAAGAATTAACAATACCTTTCATGCCCTGTGGGGCGAAGCCACCATGATCGGTGATGCTTTGTAAAGTAGGGAAGACACCACTGCCTAGCATTTGTTGTCCCACCAGATAAACACCAAAAATAATTAACAAAATGATGACACTAATTTTAGCAAACGCCAACCAATATTCTGTTTCTGCAAATAAACGAACCGAGTAAAGATTAATGAGCGTCGTTAAAATAGCTAAAATAAAAACAAAAAACC
This sequence comes from Enterococcus sp. GC34, assembly GCF_040886645.1. Lineage (NCBI taxonomy): Bacteria > Bacillati > Bacillota > Bacilli > Lactobacillales > Enterococcaceae > Enterococcus > Enterococcus sp. GC34. The sequence goes on along the minus strand of NZ_JBFOEF010000009.1, from coordinate 43,279 downwards.
AAGCAGGAATATTAGGAAACCAAAGTTGTAAAAAGGAAGCTGCGGCAACCGCTTCTGCGATAATATTAATTGTCCACATGGAATAATAAACCCAATCAATAAAATCAGCAGAATGTGCACCTAAAAATGGTCGAACTAAGCCAGACAAACCATGATGTGTGTCTCCGCCATCTAAAACGAGTTTTCCTAAACCACTCATGACGATGAAGAGAACAGCACCGCCAATTAGAAAGGCGATTAAAACAGAAGGACCAGCAATACCAATTGCTTCGCCACTTCCTTTAAAAAGACCTGCGCCAATCGCTCCCCCTAAGGCTAACATCGTAATGTGGCGCGAGCTTAATTGTTTTTTTAAGGTTGTTTGTTGTGTTTCACTCATAGGATTCTCCTTTAATTGAAAAAAATAATATGAAAATAACTTTCTTTATTATATACAATTTTCTGACAATTACAACTATTCTGTCAATGAAAATGAAAAAATAAGTGAAAAATATTATGAAAATAAAAAAATCGAGCAATTTAAGTGATTAAAATCGCTCAATTTTTTTATTAATTTTTATTTTTTAATAGAGTCATAATTGTTAATGGAACAGTAATGACTACATAGCCGATGATACTAGCCACTACTAAATAAGCTATAGGACTCGAGAAATTAAATAAGTCCGTTAAAAGTATTGCGACAATCATTGAAATAGCATAACAAATGAATAATTGAATAAACCGCTTTGCAGACAAAAAATCACCTCTTCCTAATTAGTTAAAGTCTCTTTTCAATCATTTAGTATACACCTGAAAAGAAGAATAAACTATCATTAATTAAAAGAAAAAGTGAAATAACTAGCGGATTTTTGTTCAGCTGATTATCTTAAGAATTAGAAAATGGGACATAAGTCATCTCGACTTATGTCCCATTTTCATTTATGACGTTGGCTTCGTGTAAATTGAGAAGTCTCGTCTTCTCTAGTGGTTGGTTGCTGTGTACGTTGCACGGCTTGCTTTTCCGGCTCGCTATTTTTTGCAACATCAGTCACAACATTTGGCTTCTGAGATGGGGGAACAGCTGTTTTTTTGTTTAAAGTTGGCGTAGTTCTTTTTGTTTCTTTCTTTTGTTTCTTTTTATTATTTTTATCATTTCCAGTGACTGTCAAATAGATAATCAGAAAAATCATTAGGATCGTTGCAACAATTAATAGAATAAACATGTTAAATGAAATGAACATGCATGGCCCTCATTTCTCGTTTTTTCTTAGTTTACCAAAATTTCAAAATTTCGTCACTCTTTTCTTCAGAAAAAACGAATTTCAAAGGGGTTAAAAGAAACTTTTATAAAAAAGCCTCCTTTTTTGTGTGAAAATGCACAAAATTTCTGGAATCGTTTGCTGTTAAAACCAGATACTGGTAAAATAATTATTGTATAAGAATCATTTTAAAAAACGATTTTTGTTACAAATAACGTATTTGTTGAAAAGGCACTGTGAAGTAGTTAGAGACGACAGCCAAGTGACTTTTAATGACAGCCGCCCAATTAATTTCATGGAGCCTTTTCGTAGAAAACGAGGAGGTTATTTTGCGTGAAAGTGAGTATATTTTCGACATGCGTGGTGGATCTACTTTTTCCAAATGTAGGGCAAGCAATGGTAGAGGTTTTGGAACGTTATGGCTGTGAAACGGTTTTACCAACAAGCCAAACGTGTTGTGGTCAGCCAACGTACAATAGTGGTTATGTGACAGAGAGCACGACAACGCTTAAGAATCAAATTGATAGTTTTGACGGTGCCGATTATGTGGTGGGACCTGCGGGGTCTTGTGTCGGCATGATGAAAGAATACCACAAATTTTTAGCAGATGATCCTATTTATGGGCCAAAAGCACAACGTTTAGCTGAGCGAACTTACGAGTTTAGTCAGTTTCTTTATCGTGTCTTAGGGGTCAAAGATGTTGGCGCAACGTTATATGGGAAAGCCACTTATCATCGTTCTTGTCATATGACGCGAATTTTAAATGAACGAGAATCACCCTTTGTTTTGTTGGATCATGTGAAAGGATTAGAAATGATTCCTTTAGGACATCTTGAAAATTGTTGCGGATTTGGCGGAACGTTTTCAGTGAAAATGCCAGCTATTTCTGAACAAATGGTGACGGAAAAAATGAACGATGTGATTGATACGGGCGCAGAAATTTTAATTAGTGCGGATATGGGTTGCCTGATGAATATCGGGGGTAAATTCAATCGTGATGGGAAAAAGATTAAGATTATGCACATTGCAGAAGTCCTTAATCACGAAGTGGATGAAGCACGCATGGACCAACCACAAATCATATCGGTAGGGTAAGGGGGAAGAACTGTGGGATTATCAACGAGCAATAAGCCGTTAAGTGAACGAATTGAAGAAAGTAAAAAAGATGTGTTTATGCAAAAGGCTGTCGCCAAAGCACAAGATGCCCAATGGGAGAAACGAGAAGGTGCGCGGGAAGCTTTAGGCAATTGGCCACAATGGCGTGAACTGGGAGAACAAATTCGCCAACATACAATTAAGTATCTGCCTGACTATTTAGAAGAGTTCAGTGATAACGTTACCAAACGAGGTGGCAAAGTCTTTTTTGCTCAAACCGCCGAAGAGGCCAATGAATATGTGAAACAAGTGGTTCTAGAAAAAAAGGCGAAAAAAATTGTGAAATCTAAATCAATGGTGACGACCGAAGTCGATATAGATCCAATGTTATTGGGATTAGACGATGTTAGTGTGATGGAAACAGACTTGGCGGAATTCATTTTACAAATGGATGACTGGGATGAACCGTCACATATTGTTTTCCCAAGTATTCATAAAAATCGCGAACAGATTCGTCAGGTTTTTGCGAAAAAATTAGGATATCAAGGGGATAATGACCCGGTAAATTTGGCACGCTGTGCACGAGAAGTGATGCGCAAATTCTTTTTGGAAGCGGAGATTGGCATTACAGGTTGTAATTTCGCTATTGCGGATAGCGGCTTAATTAACTTAAATACAAATGAAGGAAATGCTGATCTGACCATCAGTATTCCTAAGACACAAATCGTGTTAATGGGAATGGAAAGAATCGTACCAACAATGCGTGAAGCAGAGGTTTTAGATAACCTTTTAGCCAGAAGTGCCGTTGGTCAAAATTTAACAACGTATGTGACGTTTGCCGGGCAAAAAAATGCGGATGAATCCGATGGTCCAGAAGAATTTCACGTGGTCATTTTGGATAACGGGCGTTCAAAAGCGTTAGGAACAGCCTTTCAGCCAGTCTTACAGTGTATTCGTTGTGGGTCTTGTCTGAACGTTTGTCCGGTCTATCGCCATATTGGTGGGCACGGTTATGGCTCTATTTATCCAGGCCCAATTGGTGCTGTGCTTTCTCCAATTTTGGGTGGATATAAACAGTTTGGGGAATTGCCTTATGCGTCTAGTCTTTGTGGGGCATGTACGGAAACGTGTCCTGTGAAAATTCCATTGCACGAATTATTAATTGAACATCGTAAAGTGATGACCGATGATCTGAAAATGAAACATGGATTTGAAGATTTCCAAATGCGTATGGTAGGCAAAGCCACTGGTTCACCAGCAATGTTTAAAGCAGCCATGAAAGTCGATCATGCTGCAGCGGGCATTTTAAGTAAACAAAAAGAAATTACTGTTGAAAACATGTACAATCATGGGGGCTACCTTGATAAAGGACCAGGGTTAGTAAAAGGTTGGACCGATGTTCGTGATTTGCCAAGACCACCAAAATCTTCAGAAAACTTCAGAAGTTGGTTCAAAAAACATCAAGAAGGTGAAAAAAATGACTAATGAAGCGATTCAAAATCGAGAACCTTTTTTACAAAATCTACGAGAAAAATTAGGCGTAGAAAAACAGCCTGTTTCGGCTCATCCATTTGAGCCAGTTAATCATTTACCAGAAGAACAGTTGGCAGATAAAACACCAGCAGAGCTATTAACGATTGTGAAAGAACGTGTGGAAACGATTCACACGAACTTAGTGGAAACTACACAAGAAAATTTACTGACGACGATTCAGCAAATTGTTGCTGAGTTCGGTGGAGGCAATCTTTTATTGCCAACAGATGCACGTTTTGAAGCTTATGGATTAGCTGATTTAGCTAAGTCATTAGAGGCTGTTTCTGTTAAGCAATGGCAACCTGGAAGTGAGCAACGAGAAGCGAATATTCAAACAGCTGCTCAGGCAAATATCGCGATTGCCTTTGCTGAGTTTTTACTAGCTGAATCAGGAACGATTGTGGTGGAGTCCAATGCGGGGCAAGGCAGAGCTTTACACTTTTTACCGAAGCATTACATTTCAATTATACCGTTTAGCAAACTCGTTCCACGTTCGACTCAGCCAGCAGCTTTTTATACAGAAAAAATAGAAAAAGGCGAAAAAATCGGCTCAGCGATTCACTTTATTTCAGGGCCTTCTAATTCAGGAGATATTGAAATGCAACTGGTTGTCGGGTTGCATGGTCCTTTAGAAGTTTGTTACGTGGTTGTGATGGATCGCTAAAATGCTAGAAGCATAATCAATTCAGCCCTTTTTAGAATTGATTATGCTTTTTTTATGAGCAGAATCAAAAAAGTAAGAATCAAATTTGAAAGAAATACGTTTTTTTTCTGATCATTTTGTAAAAAAACGTACATAAAAATTAATTGAGTGTTAAGCACTATAGGATTGATTTACTTTGTGGTAGAATATGAGACATAAGTATAATAAGGTTTTTGGAGGAATGAGTTTGAAATCAAAAGAATTAATTAAAACAGTAGTCTTTTTTGCCTGTTTAGCTTTGGGTCTATTTTTACTGAGACAATTTGTATTTACGCCTGTCGTAGTGAGAGGTCATTCAATGGATCCAACGTTAGCAGATGGTGAACGGGTAATTACATTAAAAAACACAGAAATTAATCGTTTCGATATTATTACTTTCCCAGCGCCAGATGAACCAGATAAAAATTATATTAAACGTGTGATTGGTTTACCTGGAGATACAATTGCGTACAAGGATGATACGTTGTACATCAATGGAAAAGAAGTTGACGAACCCTATTTAGATGAATTTAAAAAAGCCTTAACAGATGGTCAACCTTTGACAGGCGATTTTTCATTAAAAGAAAAAGTACCAGCAGATAGCTACTTTGTTTTAGGTGATAATCGACGGAATTCAAAAGACGGTCGTGTCATTGGTTTTATTCATAAAAAAGATATTTTGGGTGAAGTGAAATTTGTGATGTGGCCCTTCTCACGGTTTGGTCCAATACCAGAAGTGTCAAAACAATAAAAGAGACAATGAGTAAAAGAGAAGGACGGAAATGTGTAAAAACAAACACATGTTTCCGTCCTTCTTTTGTGGTAAAATAAAGGCAGTGCAAAGGAAAAGGATGTGAAACCATGAGTGTGCAGTTTATTAGAGGAACCGCTGTGGCAGATTTAGAAGCGCCACTTATACAGGCGACAAAACAATGGCTAGAGGAAGACGCACAGCATGAAGTATTCTATTTAGTCCCGAACCATATTAAGTTTGAGCAAGAAATTCAAGTCTTGCAAAAGTTACGTCAATTACAGACAACTACGTCTGATTCAATAACCAGTACCCGTCTGCAGGTTTTTAGTTTTTATCGTTTGGCTTGGTACTATTTACAACATACACCTTTTTACTCGGCAGATGTTTTATCTGACGCAGGTGCTGCGATGATTTTTCGCAAAATTTTAGTAGAAGCAGAAGAAGAGTTACAAATTTTTAGAGGTGAAATTAACAAGCCTGGCTTTATTCAGCAACTATTTCAGCTTTATCAAGAAATGCGCGAAGGCAATATTGAAATTGCGGAGCTTTATCCATTTTTAGAAAAACAAACGGAGAACCCTAAAGGACAAGATTTACAACTTAAGTTTCAAGATTTAACGTTAATTTTTACGCGATTCCAATTACAAATGAGTCAGTATGGCTATGAATCAGCGGAGATTATTCAACATTTAAGCGAGTATTTACAAACGGTTGATTTGTCGAATGTTCAATTCGTTATTTCAGGCTATCAGCAGTTTACCGCCAGAGAATTAAAGTTGATTGAAGTACTAATGGCGCAAGCAGGTTCTGTGAAAGTAGCCCTTTTATTGGACAAACAATATCCGCATGACTTACCTGATCCGCGGTCGTTATTTTATGAAGCGGGACAAACCTATCATCAGCTTTATCAACTGGCAAGGCAGAAGCAAATCCCGATTCTTTCAGATTATGTGGAAAAGAAAGAGGTATTAATTACAAATCCAGACTTGCAAGGATTAAACGATTATTGGATTCAATCACAAGAACACCTGCCTCCATTAAGCACATCTGACTGGAGGGGCGATGGCTTATTTCTGTGGCGTGCAGAAAACGTTAAAGAAGAATTAACACATGTTGCAACCGAAATTCGCCGTTTAGTAGTGGAAGAAGGGTATCGGTACAAAGAAATTCAGGTGTTGACTCGTGATTTAGATTGTTATGAAAATTTATTAGAACCGATTTTTGCGGAACACGAGATTCCTGTTTATGTCGACCGAGATATGGCTATGGATCGGCACCCTTTAGTCGAATGGATTGAATCTTTATTTGCTATTCATTCGTACAATTATCGTTATCGCGATGTGCTCCGTTTTTTGAGAACGGAATTATTTATGCCAATGAATCAACTCGCTACTTCTGAAGAAAGCTTGACTGATTGGTTAAACCAACGGAATGCTTGGCGTAGAAAAGTTGATATTACCGAAAATGTGGTCCTGGCATACGGCTATGAAGGTTATTATTGGTCGCAAGAAAAAGATTGGGAATTTATTCGGTATGATTTTGAAGCGGAAGAGCAAGAAGATGTCGCTACGATGGAAGAAGAGTCAAATGCGATTCGTCAATCGCTTCAACGGCTGTTACCTAGTTACTTTCAAGCAATGATAAGTGCCAAAACTGGTTTGGAAGCAGCGACCGTCTTCTATCACTTTTTACTGCAAAGTGGTGTGGCAACACAATTAAAAATGTGGCGCTTACAAGCTATCGAAGCCGGTCAATTAGAAACAGCTCGTAACCATGAACAGACTTGGGATGCATTGATGTCGTTACTAGATGAATACGTCACTGTTTACGGAGAAAGTTCGTTTGATTTTACAACGTTTCAAGAAATATTTGTTAGTGGCTTGGAAGGTTTGCACTATAGTAAAGTGCCGACAGCGATTGACCAAGTACAAGTTCGCGCAATGGATTTAACTCGACCTGGCGCTGCCAAGGTTACTTTTGCTATTGGGATGACGGAAGAAATTTTTCCACAAAAGATTGAAAATAAAACACTATTGTCTGATGAAGAACGGCAGACAATCAATGATACGTTAACGGAAAACCAATATTTACGTGGGACAACCGGACGCAAAATTGCGCAAGAACCTTATGTTGCGTATCTCGTCTTTTCTTCAGCGCGAGAACGGTTATATTTAACCTATCCAAGTGTTAAAGACACCGCTCAAGAAGTCAAACCGTCTCCTTATTTTAAAAATATCCAAAAAGATTTAAACTTGCCCGTTTTTGAAAAAAATGAAACAACCATTTTCGATGATGAAACGACCAGTTTAGCCCATATTAGTACGTATCGGACGTTAATCGGTGAATTAACGCGTTTGAAAAGACAACGGAAAGAAACACAAGAAGGATTGTTGCCTTTCTGGTTAAATATGGAAAAAGCGCTAATGAACCAATCAATTGCGCCGCTAGCCAAGCAAGTTTTCGAAAGTTTAACGCATCAAAATATTCCTGAAAAGATTGATGAGGTCTTAGCAGAACCTTTATATGGTAAAGATATTTATACATCCGTTTCTCGGATGGAGAGTTTTTATCGGTGTCAATATCAATACTTTTCTCGCTATGGCTTACGGTTGAAAGAAAGAGATGTCTTTGAGCTTTCGCCAGCAGCTACAGGGGAATTTTTCCATGAAGCATTGGATCAGTTCTTTAAATTATTGATTATGAATCAACGGAACTTATCTGAGCTAACCGATCAGGAAGTCAATTTATTGGCGGAGGAAGTACTAAATAGCATCTTAGGGGATGCGCGTTTTTCTGTATTAACGACCTCTAGTCGCATGAACTATATTCGCTATCAATTGAGTCAAACAATTAAAAAAGTCAGTTGGGCGCTGAAACGCCAAAGCCAACGAAGTGGCATGACGACTGTTCAAACGGAAGTGTTATTTGGCCAAATTGCCGCTAAAAAAGGAATTTCTGGTTTGGAATTACCATTAAAAAATCAAGGGAAGATTCATGTTCGGGGAAAAATCGACCGGATTGATCAATTGGTTACCCCCGAATCAACCTATTTAGGTGTGATTGATTATAAATCGAGTCACCGTAAATTTAATATGACAGAAGCGTATTACGGCTTAGCCATGCAAATGCTGACGTACTTGGATGTGGCTTTAATGGATGCTGTGCAATTAGTTGGTCAAGAAGCTAAACCTGCTGGCTCACTTTATCTGCATGTACACAATCCTACGTTATCTTATGAAGGCAAAGACGACATTGAACAACAAATGCTTAAAAAATATCAGTTTGATGGTCTTTTGATGAAAGACCCAGATTTATTGGATCATTTAGATACGAGTCTGCAAGCCAAACAAAGTTCGTTGCTGTTTCCAATTGAAGAATCCGCCAAAGAACAAATTAAACCTGGTCGTCGCCAAGAAGATAAATTTGTGACAGAACCAGAATTAGGCGCGTTGCTTTCCCATAACCGAAATAAATTTATTGAAGCGGGGAACCAAATTATTGGCGGCGAAGTTCAACTTAATCCCGCTTATCAAGGCAAGGAACGGATTGCTTGTCGCTATTGTCCGTTTCGAAGTGTCTGTGATTTTGATGTGATGTTAAAAGAAAATAATTATCATCGTATTGAGAATTTATCCAAAGAGGAAATTATGGCGCGCTTGTTAAACAAAGATGAGGAAGGAGCAACCGAAGATGAGTAAAACAATTCCACTACGTCCAGCCAATGAGCAATTCACCGACAGTCAATGGCAAGCGGTGTTTGATGGCGATGAAAATATCTTAGTTTCTGCTTCGGCTGGCTCAGGAAAAACCACCGTTTTAGTCCGCCGTGTCATTGAAAAAGTCAAAAGCGGCGTCGATATCGATCGTCTCTTGATTGTGACGTACACTGAAGCCGCCGCCCGTGAGATGAAAGAACGGATCCAAGTGGCTTTACAAAAGGCAATGAATGAAGAACAAGATCCAGAAAGAAGACGGCATTTTTCTCGTCAAATTGCTCTTATGCCAACAGCCAATATTAGCACGTTACATGCCTTTTGTTTAACTGTTATTCGTCGTTTTTATTATTTAATTGACATAGATCCGGTTTTTCGGATGTTAACAGATGAAACAGAAACATTGTTATTAAAAGAAGATGTTTGGGATGCATTACGTGAACAATTTTATGCGGAAAATCAAGAAGAATTTTACCAATTAACAGCGAATTTTTCCAATGACCGTAGTGATGATGGACTCACTAACTTAATTTTTTCTTTTTATGAATTTGCCAAAGCCAATCCTGATCCAGAGGCGTGGATTAATGGCTTAACACAAGCCTACGAAGTAGGGAATCAGCTAGGCGAATCAACGTTATTTCAGACGTATTTAAAACCGCTAGCCGTTGAGACGTTACAACGAACTCTTCAGCGTTACGAAGAAATGGTGACCTTAACAGAGGGCGAAGAGAAACTTCAAAAGATTTGGTATTTAGCTCAAAATGAAAAGGAACAAACAAAACAATTTTTACAATTTTTAGAGAGAAATGATTTAGAAAGCGCCTATAATTTGACTGAATTGTTAAGCTTTGACCGCTATCCAACAGTTCGTGCCGAAGAGTTGAAACCAACCGCGGAACAAGCCAAACAGTTACGAGAACAAAATAAAAAAGCGTTAAATGATTTGAAAAAGCAACTGTTTACACTTTCTCCAGATGCCATGAAACAAGTCTTGAAAGAGGCCACGCCCATTGTTCAAGAAATGGCTCACGTGGGGAAACAATTTATGGAGGCCTATGGCGCAGAAAAACGGCTTAAAAATTTAGTGGATTTTAACGATTTAGAACATTATACGTTAGCTATTTTAGCGAAAAATCAGGCAGATGGCTGGCAAGCATCAGAAGCCTCTCTTTACTATCGCGAAAAATTTGATGAAGTGTTAGTCGATGAATACCAAGATATCAATCAATTACAAGAATCTATTTTGTATTGGTTGCGCCGTCCGCTTAGCACAGAAGGAAACCTTTTTATGGTAGGAGATGTGAAACAGTCTATTTATTCTTTCCGCTTGGCAGATCCTACATTGTTTATTGAAAAATACAATCAGTATAGGCAAGGCAAAGAGGGTAAACGAATTATTCTAGCTGAAAATTTTCGTTCCCGCAAAGACGTTTTAGACTTTACGAATTTAGTATTTAGTCAATTAATGGATGAGCGAGTGGGCCAAATTGCTTACGATGAGTCAGCCGCTTTGGTTCATGGCTTTGATCAATTTTCGGAGGCGGCTGATTATTCAACTGAATTGCTAATTTATGAAAAAAAAGCAACAGAGTCAGTTGAAATTCCAGAATTACAATCCCCTGAGTTGTTGATTGAAGATAAGACAGAAGGGGAACTTTACGTTACTGCTTTGAAAATTCGTGAATTAATTGACCAAAATTTCTTAATTTATGATAAAAAGCTGAAAACGGATCGACCGATTACTTATCAAGATATTGTCTTATTAACGCCTACAAAGAAAAATAATTTAACTATTTTAGATGTTTTTAAATCATTAGAAATTCCAGTTCAAGTCAATGATGCTCAAAATTATTTCCAAGCAACGGAAATTCGTACAATGATTGCCTTGCTTCAATTGATTGATAATCCCTATCAAGACATTCCTTTGGCAGCTGTGTTACGTTCACCAATTGTTGGATTAAAAGAAAACGAATTAGTGCTTATTCGTTTGGCTAATAAGGAAACCAGTTACTACGAAGCATTTTTAACGTTTAATCAAAAGATGGAACCAACCATGGAGGAAGCAGTTGTTCAGGAAAAAACTATACGTTTTGCTGAATCATTAGAAAAATGGCGGGAACAGGCTCGACGCAACCAGATTAGCACCTTGCTGTGGACGATTTATCGGGAAACGGCCTACCTTGATTATGTTGGCGGGTTGCCTGTTGGCAAACAACGCCAAGCCAATTTATATGCGTTGGTGGATCGGGCCGCGGCGTATGAAAAAACAACCTTCCGCGGATTATTTCAATTTGTTCGCTTCATCAAAAAAATGCAAGAAAAAGACAAAGATTTAGCGGAACCAGTCGTTTTAAGTGAAGAGAATGCCGTACGCGTCATGACGATTCACGCTAGTAAAGGGTTAGAATTTCCGGTGGTATTCGTTTTAGATATGACCAAAGAATTTAATGTCAGTGATTTGAATGAACGCTATATCTTTGAAGAAAATTTAGGGGTAGGCATTCGTTATTTACAACCTGAAGAACGAGTTATGTACGATACTTTACCATTTTTGGCGATTAAACAAGTACGATTGAGAAAATTACTATCCGAAGAAATGCGGAAGTTATATGTGGCGTTGACACGTGCAGAACAGAAACTTTTTCTGGTGGGCTCCTATAAAGACCAAGCGGCGATGTGGAAAGAGTGGCTGAAAGTTGGCGATGTAGAAACACTGGTGCTACCAGCTGAAAATCGCTTGCAAAGTAAAAGTAGTTTAATGAATTGGGTTGGGATGACATTGGTACGCCATCAAAAAGCCGCTGAATATCAGCAAGAAGTAGTGGTAAGTAACGTTCCGCAAGTTAAAAAGCACCCAGCTAACTTTCATATTCAGTGGTTCAACGAAGAACAACTACGAGCAGCCATTCAGCAATTACAATTGCCAGAAAGACAAGCAGAGGATTTAGCCGAAAAAGCGCAATTATCTGCTGACAAAATCAATCGTGGCTTTGCACGGTTAAGTTTCAACTATCCGTTTGAAGTGGCTACTCGGACCACCAGTTATCAGTCTGTTTCTGAAATCAAGCGAGTATTTGATGACCCCGATAACAAAGAAATTGGTAAAATTGAGGTTCGGGAAGACAATACTATTCAAGCGCAACCGTTGATTGTCAATCGAATGATTGAAGGAGATTTAAGTAAGCCTAAATTTTTAGATACGGTTCAAGCGCCCTCAGCAGCTGAAATTGGGACAGCAACTCATTATTTATTACAACTAATTGATTTAAGTACACAACCTTCTTATGAAGAAGTGCGAGCTGTTCAAGAACGTTTAGTGGAAAATAAATTGATTTTACCAGCAATTGCTGAAAAAATGAATCTGGAACAAATCGTGGCCTTCTTTGACACCGCCTTAGGAAAACAATTGATTCAACACCATCAAACCGTTAGAAGGGAACAACCTTTTTCTATGCTGATTGAAGCAGAAAAGCTTATTCAAAATTATCCAGAAACGACACAAGATGATTTATTAATTCATGGGATTATTGATGGTTATATCGAATTAGACAATCAATGCATTTTGTATGACTATAAAACCGATCATGTAAAAGGCACCTCTCCCCAAGCGATTTCTGAAATTGTCGAACGGTATCGCGGACAGATGAATCTTTATCGTAGAGCGCTACAAGAGGCAACGCATAAAGAGGTGTCGCACGTCTATTTAATTTTATTAAATGGAGGAGTAATTATTGACATGCAGACAGGAAATGTTGTAGATTTTATAAAGTAGAAAAAATTAGAAGCAGAAACACTTACATTTTGTAAGGGATGTGCTATACTCATTGAAGAGGTGAGGAAGATGGAAAAAGTAAAAACAGAATCGTTTGTACTTTGTCCCAAATTTGAAAAATCATTTTCAATACTTGGTAAAAAATGGAATGGTTTAATTATTGATGTTTTATTAGAACGAGGTCCTCAACGTTTTGGCGAATTAAAAGAAAAAATTCCAATGTTAAGTGATCGTGTCTTAGTAGAGCGATTGAAGGAACTAGAAGCTGAAGGAATTATCACCAAAGCTGTTCGTTGCGGTGAAGGAAATCGCTTAGAATATTTCCTGACCGAAAAAGGCGAAGACTTGCAATTAGCAATGGAACAAATTCAACATTGGGCAGAAAAATGGGTAAAAGACGAAGAATGCAGTTGACCGCAAGCAAAACTTCTTGTAAACTAAACGTAATTAAATAACTAAAAAAACAGTGATGGAAACAAGTAGTTTGAATTGACGTGTTTTAGGGAGAGTCAGCCAGAGACTGGAAGCTGATTTACACAGTCACCAAGCGAAATTCACTTCCTGAGTTTGTTTGTTTTCAAGAAGAAAGCAAACCGGTAATTGCCGTTAAATGAAATGAGTGCATGACAACAATTTGTTATGAATTAGGATGGTAACACGATAGCTCGTTCCTTTGAAAGGAATGGGTTATCGTTTTTTTTAGTTTAAATAAAAGATAGAGGGGAACGCATAATGACATTACAAGCGCAATTAGAAGCTCTTAGAGACAATACGCTCAAAGAAATCGCACAAGTTGCTACTTTAAAAGAATTAAACCAAATTCGCGTAGAAACATTAGGGAAAAAAGGGCCAATCACCGAAGTACTAAGAGGCATGAAAAACCTTTCACCAGAAGAACGACCAGTGGTGGGGGGCTTTGCAAATGAAATTCGTGATTTATTAACCGAAGCAATTGAAGCGCGCAAAGTTGTTTTAGAAAACGAAGCGTTAAATGCGGCACTAAAAGAAGAAAGTTTAGATGTAACTTTACCTGGAAAACAAATGCCTCAAGGTACACGTCATATTTTGACACAAGTTATGGAAGAGATTGAAGATATTTTCTTAGGCATGGGTTATCAAGTAGTGGAAGGATACGAAGTAGAATCGGATCACTATAATTTCGAACGCATGAATCTACCAAAAGATCATCCAGCACGCGACATGCAAGATACGTTTTATATTTCAGATGAGATGTTAATTCGTACGCATACTTCACCAGTTCAAGCTCGAACAATGGAAAAACACGATTTTTCAAAAGGTGCATTACGAATGATTTCTCCTGGGAAAGTATTCCGTCGTGATACAGATGATGCGACACATAGTCACCAATTCCATCAGATTGAAGGCCTTGTTGTCGATAAAAATGTCACAATGGGTGATTTAAAAGGGACGTTAGAAGTCATGATGAAAAAAATGTTTGGTGAAGATCGTAAAATTCGTTTACGTCCTAGCTATTTCCCTTTTACAGAACCTTCAGTCGAAGTAGATGTTAGCTGTTTTAAATGTGGCGGCGCAGGTTGTAACGTCTGCAAACATACAGGTTGGATTGAAATTTTAGGTGCGGGGATGGTTCATCCAGATGTGTTACAAATGTCAGGGATTGATCCAACAGAGTACTCAGGCTTTGCCTTTGGCTTAGGACCAGATCGCGTTGCTATGTTACGTTATGGTGTAAATGATATCCGTAATTTTTATCAAAATGATTTACGTTTCTTAAATCAATTCAAGGTAAAGGAGTAGTTGAAAAATGTTAGTTTCTTATAAATGGTTAAATGAATATGTTAATCTTTCAAACGTTACTCCGCAAGAATTAGCGGACAAAATGTCTGTGACAGGTATCGAAGTTGAGGGCGTTGCTGTACCTGAAGAAGGCTTAAAGAAAATTGTTGTCGGTGAAGTAAAAGAATGTGTTCCTCACCCAAACTCTGACCACTTATCAATTTGCCAAGTAGACATCGGTGAAGAAGAATTGTCACAAATTGTTTGTGGAGCGCCAAATGTAAAAGCAGGAATTAAAGTCATCGTAGCGTTACCTGGTTCAAGAATTGCAGGAAATCAAAAAATTAAAAAAGGTAAAATGCGTGGCGAAGTTTCTAACGGAATGATTTGTTCGTTAGAAGAGCTAGGATATTCAGATAATGTCGTACCAAAAGCCTACGCTGAAGGAATTTATTATTTACCTCAAGAAGCAGTGAATGGGACACCTGTTTTCCCTTATTTAGACATGGATGATGCGATTATTGAATTATCAATTACACCAAACCGTGCAGATGCACTAAGTATGAGAGGGGTAGCCTATGAAGTTGGCGCAATTTATCGTCAAACGCCTCAGTTTAATGATCCCGAACTCAAAGAAGATGCTTCAGATAACGTGGAAAATTACGTAACAGTAACTGTTGAAGATTCACAAGATGCGCCAGCGTATCAAATTCGTGTTATTAAAGATGTGACGATTGCAGAAAGTCCTCAGTGGTTGCAAAATCGATTGATGAATGAAGGAATCCGTCCGATTAACAATGTGGTGGACGTGACAAATTATATTTTATTATTATTTGGTCAACCATTGCATGCATTTGATTACCAAAAATTAGATAGTAAAGAAATCTTGGTTCGTCGAGCAACAGCAGCAGAAGAACTAATTACATTAGATGGTGAAACACGTCAATTAACAGAAGAAAATATCGTCATTACGAATGGAAAAACGCCTGTCGGCTTAGCCGGTGTAATGGGTGGGGCTAATTCTGAAATCAGTCAAGAAACAACAACTGTGGCTTTAGAAGCGGCATTGTTCAATCCATTGTCTATTCGCAAAACGTCTAAACAATTCAATTTACGGAGTGAATCTTCAAGTAGATTTGAAAAAGGCATCAACCAAGCGACAGTTGGGCTAGCTTGTGATGTGGCAGCCGCGATGATTGCAGAGTTAGCCAACGGAACAGTGGTCTCAGGCACTGCAGTTGGTTCTGAAGTGGCCGTTAAAGAAGCACAGGTAGCTGTGACTTTAGAACGAATCAACCAATATTTAGGCACTGCATTAGATGAAGCAACGGTGAATGAAATTTTTGAAGCACTCGGTTTTGCTTATGAAGTAAATCAAGGCGCCTATGAAATTACGATTCCACCAAGACGTTGGGATATTGCGATTGAAGCAGATATTATTGAAGAAGTGGCGCGCATTTATGGATATGATCATTTACCTTCAACATTGCCAAGTGGAGAAACAGTTGCTGGAAGTCTAACCAAAGCACAACATGTTACGCGCCAATTAAAGAGTTTACTGGAAGGTCATGGTACGAGTGAAGCCATCAGCTATGCGTTGACAACAGAAGAAAAATCCCGTCAATTTATGATGAAAGAAAGTCAAACAACACGTTTGCAATGGCCAATGAGTGAAGAGCGTTCTGTGTTACGTATGAACTTAATTTCTGGTTTATTAGATGATGTCGCATACAATGTGGCACGTAAAAATAATAATATCGCCTTCTACGAAGTAGGACGCGTTTTCTACCAAACAGAAGATCCAACAAAAAATTTACCTACAGAAGAAAATCACTTAGCACTTGCTTTAACTGGTAATACAATGGTTAAAGATTGGCAAACAAAAGCAACAGCCGTTGATTTTTATACAGTAAAAGGCTTAGTGGAAAGTATTGTAGCTGTTTTAGGATTAACAGAAAAAATCAGCTACCAAGCGACAACGGCGATTCCAGAAATGCATCCAGGCCGGACAGCATGGATTTATTTAGAAGATGAAGTGGTTGGTTTTGTCGGACAAGTTCACCCAACGACAGCAAAAGCGTACGATATTCCTGAAACATATGTTGCTGAATTAAACTTGCAACAATTAGTAGCCACAGAAGCAGGCGGGGTTACTTATGAAGCAGTGTCTAAATTCCCAGCAGTTTCTCGAGATATTGCTTTATTAGTCGATGAAACAGTTACCAATCAAGAACTAGTTAAAACTATTTCAGATAACGCAGGTAAATATTTGAAAGAGATTCATTTATTTGATGTATATCAAGGTGAAAAACTAGGTGCTGGCAAAAAATCAATGGCGTATAGTTTAACTTTCGTTAATGCAGAAGCGACATTAGTGGATGAAGAAATTAACCGTTCAATGGAAAAAGTTGAAAAAGCGCTAATTGAAAAACATCAAGTAGAAGTAAGATAAAATAAAAACAGCGACAACTAAAAATGTTTAGTTGTCGCTGTTTTTAACTACATTAATAACTTTTCGCCCAATTTCGTGAAAGCCAACGTGAAAATTGTGAGATACTAAAGTTAATAATGAAATAAATAAGGGCGACGATTCCGTAAATAGTGAATACTTGTCCTGTTTGTGCGTAGCGCCCCATTAAGATATAAGATTTGCCAAAGAGTTCTTGTAAAGCAATTACGGAATACAAGAAACTTGTATCCTTGATGACAGTAACAAACTGAGAAACGATCGCTGGTAAAACATTGCGAATGGCTTGAGGCAAAACAATATGATAAAGAATTTGCCAATTTGAAAACCCTTGAGAACGTGCCGCTTCAATTTGCCCTTTATCGACCCCATTTAAACCACCACGAATAATTTCCGCTAAAGCAGCGGTGGTAAACACAGTAAAACTCACAATTCCAGCAGGTGTGGATTTGATTTTGAAAATCAAAAAAATAACATAAATCCACAATAAGTTTGGAATATTACGCACTACTTCTACATAAATACTGGCAAGTAACTTCAGTGGTCCATTGGTTTGATTTCGCAAAACGGCTAGAATGGTGCCAAAAATCGTACTCAAAATAATTGAGACGAAGGAAATATAGAGCGTCAATTTTAAGCCGTTAAATAGAAATTGAAAATTATTTGCTGTCAGTAATTGACGCATTTCTTCTGAAAAAGGCATCTGTTTTCCTCCTATCTACTATATGCTTTCTTATTTTTTTCTTCCATTTTTCTAGCCAAATTCGCTAATGGGAAGCAAAGAATGAAATATAAGAAACCAGCGAGCGCAAAGGCGGGAATGTAGTTCAAGTTGACAGACGACCAACTATTGGCAGCAAACATTACGTCAGCGCCAGAAATAATGGCAACTGTTGACGTATTTTTAATTAGGTTCACGACTTGATTGGTTAAAGGCGGTAACATAATCCGCCATGCTTGTGGTAAAATCACATACCGCATCGTTTGACCATACGTTAATCCTTGGGAGTAAGCCGCTTCAAATTGCCCTCTTGGAACAGCTCCGATTCCTGAGCGAACCACTTCAGAAATGTAGGCGCCATGATAGAAGCCTACACACAGAATGGCAATCGTAGTAATAGAAAATGAAAGCAGCGGGCTTAGCAGAGGAAAGCCATAATAGACTACGATAAATTGAATCAACAAAGGTGTGTTTTGAAAAAATTCTACATAGACACGACTAATTGCGTGTAAAAGTTTACTTTTGGTCGCTGATAAACTGCCAAAGAAAATACCTAAAGCAAAGGCAACTAAGATCGCTCCTAAAGAAAGCAGAATAGTATAGAGAAAAGCCTGACCAAAAATTCGCCAATCTTGAAATAAAGCCTCCCAACGATATAAGGCAAATGGCCCTTCTTCAAGCCAGGAAATATTGGCTAACAAAAACATAAAAATCCCTCCTAAAATTTTTGATTCTTCAAGTCTTAGGAATGATTAATTTTTTAAGCCCCAGTCTTGATAAATTTTTTCTAGTGTGCCGTCTTTTTCCCATTTTTCAATTAAACCATTTAGATAATCATTTAATTCAGTATTTGCTTTCTTTGTGGTAATTCCATATTCTTGTGGCGAAAAACCATCTTTTAAAATTTCTGTCTTGCCATCCACATAGCCAGATAGGATTGATTTATCCACTGAAAATGCATCAATTCGTTTAGAAGTTAACGCTGTTTTTAATTCTGGATAGGAACCTAATTCTTGATAAGTAAATTTGATTCCTTCCTCTTGCGCTTTTTTCTCTAAGTTTTCTTTTGTCGTAGCAGATTGTGCAACGCCGATTGTTTTTCCGTCTAAATCTTTCATACTGGAGAAGTTATCCTCTTTGCGCACAAGGAAACCAATCTCATCTGTATAATAGGGAGTTGTAAAATTATAAGTCTTTTTACGTTCATCAGTAATTGTAAATGTAGCAATTACCATATCTAGTTCACCATTGTCTAAAAGGGGACCGCGCGTTTTCGCTGTCACGCCCACAAATTCCACATTCTCTTCGCTGCCGGTAATTTCTTTCGCAATCAAGCGTGCAATATCTGGTTCCATTCCTTCATTTTTATTTGTATCAGGATTCATATAGCCAAAATTAGGAATGTCTTCTTTGACACCTACTTTAATTTTCCCCGCTTTTTTTAATTGTTCTACTGTGACCGTTTTGTTTGATGAAGCACTTTTGGAAGTTGAGTCATTGTTGCCGCTACCACAGCCCACAATGATGCCTGCTAATACAAGTAAGGAGAGTCCAGCTAGCCATTTATTTTGTTTTTTCATTGTTCATTCCTCCAATTTTTTGTTTTTTTATTCATTACCCGTTATGAATAATTTTGCTTAGAAATTCTTTTGCACGAGGGTTTTCAGTGCTTGTAAAGAAATGTTCAGGTGTTCCTTGTTCAATAATCTCTCCTTGATCCATAAAGATTACACGGTCAGCCACTTGACGAGCAAAGCCCATCTCATGTGTGACACAAACCATGGTAATATTTTGTTTGGAAAGATCGACCATTACATCTAAAACTTCTTGAATCATTTCTGGATCAAGTGCCGAAGTCGGTTCATCAAAAAGGATAATCTCAGGATGCATATTTAAGGCACGAGCAATAGCGACCCGTTGTTGCTGCCCGCCAGAAAGCTGCGAAGGATAAGCAGAAGCTTTATCAGCTAAGCCGACCCGTTCTAAATACTCCATGCCAGTACGAACCGCTTCTTCTTTGGAAACGCCCATCACTTTAATCGGTGCTAACGTTAAATTATCAATAATCGTTTTGTGAGCATATAAGTTAAAATTTTGAAAGACCATGGCAACTTTCTGGCGAACCTTTTGAATGGGTGCCTTCGGTTTGGTGATGTCAATGTTATCAATTACGACGGAACCATCATTGACTTTTTCCAATTGGTTCATACACCGAATTAATGTACTTTTGCCAGAGCCAGAGGGTCCGATAATGACAATTTTTTCTCCTTGTTCTACATTTAAAGTAATATCTTTTAAAACGTGATGCTCCCCAAAATACTTATTTACATGTTCTAAAGAAATCATAGGCAGTCTCCTTTGCAATCATTTGGTAGAAAAGATAACAGAGGATTCGGTGAGAAACGTGTTATTTAAATTAAATTAACCAAATGTATTTCTAATTGTATTCTCAATGTTAGGAATTATAACATACAAAAAAATGAATTACTAGTTTTTTAATCGAAAAAGATTTCCTTCAAAAAAAGAAATAAATGAGAGCAAAACAGGAAAAATTGACAATAGTCCTTAAAAAGTAGAAAATAAAGGCAGTGAATAAAAGGCAAAGGTAGGATGAGAATGAGCAATCAAGAAGCCATTGGATTAATTGATTCTGGCGTTGGTGGATTAACTGTTTTAAAGGAAGCGCTAAAGCAATTACCAAATGAACGATTAATTTATTTAGGAGATACAGCCCGTTGCCCATATGGTCCACGACCAGCCGAACAAGTCGTTCAGTTTACTTGGGAAATGGCCGATTTTTTATTGAAAAAACGAATAAAAATGCTAGTAATCGCATGTAATACCGCGACGGCTGTCGCATTAGAAGAAATTAAAGCTGCCTTGCCAATTCCAGTTGTCGGTGTTATTTTACCTGGCGCACGAGCAGCCGTTAAAGTCACAAAAAATAACAAAATTGGTGTCATAGGTACGTTAGGGACAATCAAAAGTGCTTCCTATGAAATCGCCATTAAAAGTAAGGCGCCAGCAATTGAGGTGACTAGTTTAGCTTGCCCTAAATTTGTCCCCATTGTTGAAAGTAATCAATATCGTTCTTCCGTAGCAAAAAAAATTGTGGCAGAAACACTTCAAGCACTACAATTAAAAGGACTTGATACGTTGATTTTAGGTTGTACCCATTACCCGTTGTTACGTCCGGTGATTCAAAATGTGATGGGGAGTCATGTGACATTAATTGACTCAGGAGCCGAAACAGTTGGCGAAGTTAGCATGCTTCTCGATTATTTTGACATTGCCCATACGCCTGAAGCGCCTACACAGCCCCATGAATTTTATACAACTGGTTCTGCAAAAATGTTTGAAGAGATTGCAAGCAGTTGGCTTGGTATAGAGAACTTAAAAGCACAACAGATTCACTTAGGAGGAAACGAAAATGATTAGACATGATAGTCGTGCACCAAAAGAATTGCGAAAGATCACTATTGAAACCAATGTTTTTAAACATCCAGAAGGTTCGGTGGTTATTTCGTTTGGTGATACCAAAGTAATTTGCTCAGCCACTGTCGAAGAAAAGGTTCCCCCATTTTTACGAGGCGGGGGAACAGGTTGGGTAGCAGCTGAATATAGCATGCTCCCTCGCGCGACGAACACAAGAAATATTCGGGAAAGTGCGAAAGGAAAATTAACAGGGCGAACAATGGAGATTCAACGTTTGATTGGGCGGTCATTGCGAGCTGTTGTTGACTTAGAAAAGTTAGGGGAACGGAGCATTGTTGTCGATTGTGATGTGATTCAAGCAGATGGTGGAACCCGTACTGCTAGTATTACAGGCGCTTTTGTTGCTCTACGCTTAGCAGTCAATCATTTATTGATGACTGGTGCGCTAGCGGAAGACCCAATTAAAGAGCATTTAGCTGCTGTCAGCGTGGGTATTTTACCCGATGGTTATTGTGTGCTGGACTTAGATTACGCAGAGGACTCGAATGCTGCAGTGGATATGAACATCGTGATGACCGAGTCTGGTGAATTTGTGGAAATTCAAGGAACGGGTGAAGAAGCTACCTTCTCAGGAGATGAGTTAAATGCCATGCTCTTTTATGGAAAAACAGGGATTGAGGAATTAATTGCGTATCAGAAAGAAGCGCTTTATGCTTTAGCCTCTGAAGAAGTCCCTTCGCAAGATTCAGAAGAGAAAGTGATTGTCATTGCAACTAGAAATCCTGGTAAAGCGAAAGAGTTTAGTTCAATTTTTGGTGAAAAAGGATATACGGTTAAGACGTTATTAGATTATCCGAATTTGCCAGATGTAGAAGAAACTGGTCGAACATTTGAAGAAAATGCTCGTCTAAAAGCTGAAACAATTGCAGAAATTTTACAGAAACCAGTATTAGCAGATGATTCAGGATTAATTGTTGATGCGTTAGGGGGAATGCCAGGAATCTATTCTGCTCGTTTTGCTGGTGAACCAACTAACGATGCTTCAAATAATGCGAAACTATTGCATGAGTTAACGGGCGTGCCAAAAGAAAAAAGACAAGCGCGTTTCCATTGTACATTGGTTTTTGCTGAACCAAAGAAAGAAAGTCTGGTGGTCGAAGCTGAATGGCCCGGAGAAGTCGGCACGATTCCTCGTGGTGAAGGAGGCTTTGGGTACGATTCACTTTTCTATGTCCCAGAGCTTGGTAAGACGGCAGCTGAATTGTCTGGAGAAGAGAAAAATAAAGTTAGTCATCGTGGACAAGCAGTGGCAAAATTAAAAGAACAATGGGAAGAATGGCTAAAAAAATAGGAGTTGAAACGTATGAAAATCTTGGTAGTAAGCGATAATCATGGCGACCGTGACTGTTTAGTTGACTTAGTGAATCATTATGAAGGACAAGTCGATGCACTCTTTCACTGTGGTGATTCTGAATTAGAACCGACAGATGAGCTTTGGCAGAAATTAATTGTAGTTCAAGGAAATTGTGATTTTTATGATGAATTTCCCAAAACTGTGACTAAAAAAGTGGGGGATCAAGTTATTTATATGACACATGGTCATTTGGCCAATGTTAGAATGGGGCTCACGACACTTGCTTTACAAGCGGAAGAAGCAGGAGCGACAATTGCCTTATTTGGTCACACTCATGTACTCGGTGCAGAGCGACACAATAACATTCTCTTTGTTAATCCGGGAAGTATTCGTTTACCTCGTGGACCAGTTCAAGAGAAAACATATGCCATAATTGAAAGTACACCTGAACAATATCTCGTTCAGTACTATAACAAAGAGCACCAACCGTTGGAACGATTAAAGGCAACGTTTACGAAGTAAGTGAATGTTAAGAAATAAGTGCTCCTTTTTTATTTATCAAATTTTGAGCGTAGGACAAAAATCTCTTTTGGATTTTTGTCCTACGCTCTTTTTTTAGTCGACTTGGATAACCTTTAAGCCGGTCTTACGAAGTTCTGTAATTAAAGTTGATGAGCAATGTTTGTCTGTAATCAAACAATCAAAAGCGGTAATATCAGCAATTTTAAATTTAGAAGTCAAGCCGATTTTTCGATGGTCCGCGACCAGAATTTTTACTTTTGTTGTTTGTTTTATCATAAGCTCATTAATTTTTGCTTCATTGAAAATTTTTGTAGTGACGCCATGTTCTAAACTGACCCCGCTACAGCCAATTACGCAAACATCGGCATGCGTTGCGGTGATTGTGTTAATGGCAATATCTCCTACCAGAACTTCTTTGGGAAAACGTAATTCGCCTCCGGTCAAAATATAATTGTATTGAGAAACATGAGGCTTGGTGGCAATTTTTAAATTATTCGTTACGATGGTCAGATGGTCGGCTTTTAAATAATGGAGAATATTCAAAGCACTGGAACTTGAATTAATGAAAACGGTATCATAATCACTTAGATAGCTACAAGCAACACGAGCAATGGCTTGTTTTAATAACTCCGGTCCTGATTGATCAAAGTCTTTCTGATTTTGGTCGTTGTAAATACAATACCCATATTTTCGAATGATGTCATTCTTAGTTTCTAAGACATTTAAATCACGACGAATTGTGCTTAAGGAAACATTTAAAGCATCTGCTAATTTATAGGTAGTCATTTGTTTGTTTTTTTGCAGCAGCGCGAGAATGTTTTGTTGCCTTTTTTCAATGGTTTCTAATGAACTTTTCAAGTAATACAACCTCCTTTAGTTATTTTTTTGGACACGGTCCCCCATGAAATAGTATAACTCATAGGAAAACAAAACACGTAAAAGAATCATTAAAAGTGCAAACAATCATATAAAAGGGTTTTCATTGTGATTTTTTGCGGCTATGATTTTCTTATAAAGCATAACACAATCATTTGAGAAGAGGAGTGGTAGCATGAGCAAATCGATTCATGAAATTACAAAAGAAAGTTGGTTGAAGGCGACATTTCCAGAATGGGGCACTTATTTAAACGAAGAAATTAATCAGACAACTGTGCTTCAAGGAACGGTTGCCCTCTGGTGGCTTGGTTGTACAGGCATTTGGCTGAAAACGCATGAGAACACGAATATTTTATGTGATTTATGGTGTGGAACAGGAAAACAAACGCACGGGAACGGCTTAATGAAAAATGGCCATCAAATGATGCGCATGAGTGGTTGCCAAAAAATGCAACCTAATTTAAGAACACAACCTTTTGTGATTGATCCTTTTGAAATAAAAGAGGTAGATGCTTTAGTTGTCACACATATTCATTCAGACCATTTGGATATTCACACAGCTGCTGCTGTTCAGCAAAATTGTCCTAAGGCTCTATTTATTGGTCCAAAAGAAGTAGTGAAAACATGGCAGCGTTGGGGTGTTCCGGCAGAAAAAACACGGGTTATAGAGCCTGGTCAAGAAATAAAAGTGAATGATGTGAATGTAGTGGCCTTGGAAGCTTTTGATCGAACCGCGCTAATTACTTCTGATGATCCTGAAAATACATTTAAAGGTAAAATGCCTCAGGACATGAATGAACTAGCTGTCAATTATCTATTTGAAACCTCAGGTGGTACGGTATATCACGCCGGAGACTCTCATTATTCTAACTTGTTTGCGAAACATGGTAATCAATATGCAATTGATGTTTGCTTAGGAGCATATGGCGAAAATCCTCGCGGTATCACGGATAAAATTACTTCTGTTGATATGTTGAGAATGGCAGAATCTTTAAATGTGAAAGTAGTCATTCCTGTTCATTATGATATTTGGTCTAATTTTATGGCTGATCCAAAAGAAATCATGGAAATTTGGAAATTTAAAAAAGATCGTTTACATTATCAATTTAAACCATATATTTGGCAAGTGGGTGGCAAATTTGTTTATCCAGATGACAAAGACAACTTAGAATTTAACTTTGATCGTGGCTTTGATGATGTTTTTGTTAAAGAAAATGATACACCATTTCCTTCATTCTTGTAAGAAAGGCTGGATGTACAATGTTAACTTATTTTTGGGAGCAAGAGCTTATTCATTACTCTGATAAAGAACCGGTTAGTTGGCAAGAGGCGATTCAGGAAAGTTGTTTGATTTTACTCCAAAAACACATCATCGATCAGAGTTACGTCGATGAGATTATCCAGTGTGTCGAAACGTTTGGACCTTATATCATCATTGCTCCTGAAGTAGCCATGCCACATTCATCAGAGGAAAGCGCAGGCGTTTTTGGAACGGCCATTTCTTTTACAAAATTTAAGCAAGCAGTCACTTTTGCTGGCGATCAAGAAGCAAAAACAGCAACATTATTTTTTACATTGGCAGCCCAAAATCCCGCCGAACATCTGGAAAATATCCAGCAATTGATGGATTTATTGATGACGGATGGCGTGATTGCTGACTTGTTAGAAACAAACACGCCAATGGATTTTAAAGAAGTTATGGAGAAATATCAATTATAGGGGGAAAAATCAATGGGGGAGTTCTTGTTAAATAGTTGGACTTATTTTGCTACGAACGTTTTAACACAGCCAGCATATTTGATTGGTTTCATCGTGTTATTAGGTTATCTCTTGTTACGGAGGCCCTTTTATGAATGCTTAGCAGGTTTTCTGAAAGCAACAGTTGGTTATTTTATTTTGAGTGTTGGTTCTGGTGGTTTGGTTAATAATTTTCGCCCTATTCTAGTAGGCTTGAAAGAGCGATTTAATTTACAGGCGATGGTTACCGATCCATATTTCGGGCAAAATGCAGTCGATGCAGGATTGATGAAAACCTTTGGACGAACCTTTGGTGATGTGATGATTTTGTTATTGATCGCATTTATTATGAATATTTTGTTGGTTCGTTTTCAAAAATATACAAAATTGAGAGCCGTTTTTACAACAGGGAATGTTCAGATTCAACAAGCAGCTACCGCTTTCTGGATTTTACTCTTTTGTTTTCCTAACTTAGGTAGGATCGAAGTACTAATTTTTATGGGCTTAATTCTTGGGTGTTATTGGGCAGTTGCTTCAAATTTAACGGTAGGGATTACGCAGGAATTAACAGAAGGTGCTGGTTTTGCGGTAGCCCATCAACAAATGTTTGGCATATTTATTTTTGCAAAATTAGCAGAATGGTTGAAAAAACGTGATCAAAAGAAACATCGTTCAGAGAAGGCCGATAAAAAATTGGAAGATATCGAATTACCAGGATTTCTATCCATTTTTAATGAAAATATGGTTGCTACGTCCATTTTGATGCTCTTTTTCTTTGGCATTATCTTGCTTGTTTTGGGACAAGATTATTTAATTCAAGCTAAATTTATGCAAGAAGGGCAGAGTTTCTTCTTTTATATCATGACCACTTCATTAAATTTTGCTGTCTATTTAGCTATCTTACAATTGGGCGTTAGAACCTTTGTCGACGAGTTGACGCAGTCATTCCAAGGGATTTCAAATACCATTTTACCAGGTGCTGTTCCTGGGATTGACGTAGCAGCGACTTTCGGGTTTGGCTCGCCCAATGCAGTAACAATTGGGTTTCTCTTTGGCGCATTAGGCCAGTTTTTAATGATTGGCTTACTGATTCTATTAAAGTCTCCGACAATCGTTATTGCGGGTTTTATCCCATTGTTTTTTGATAACGCTGTCATAGCTGTTTATGCAAATAATCGTGGCGGAGTAAAAGCTGCTTGTTTATTCCCCTTCCTTTCAGGTTTAATCCAAGTAGGTGGCTCAGCTTTATTTGCTACATGGATTGGATTATCTCAATATGGCGGTTATTTGGGCATGTTCGATTGGGCGACAGCTTGGCCGTTATTTACAATTATTATGAAAGTTCTAGGCTATGTTGGCGTAGCAGTGGTGGTGATTGGGTTACTAATAATTCCGCAACTTCAGTATCGGAAAAATCCAGAAGGTTACTTTATGATTGTCAATGATTATGAACAATATGCTAAAAAATTTCAAGAGAATTAAAGGAGGAATTTGAAATGAGAATACTTGTTTCCTGTGCCAATGGTTCTGGCACGAGTCTAATGATGATGCGGAGTGTTGAAAAAGCAATGAAAGAATTAGGTGTACCGATTACAAAAATTCATCATTGCGCCATTTCAGAAGGAAAAAGCTCTGCTAGCCAATACGACGTTGTTTTTACTCCAGTCAATTTTTTACAAATGTTTCAGCAAGCAGAAAAACGTGGAGTCACAGTGATTGGCATTAAAAATGTAATGTCTGCAAAAGAAATTCAAGAAAAATATATGGCTTCAGATCGTTATCAAAAATCTGAATAAAAGGATGGGAAAGATGAAAAGACCAAACTTACAAATCGCTTTAGATCATAATAGCTTAGAAGACGCTTTAGCAGATTGTATGAAAGTCGGAGAAATTGTCGATATTATCGAAGTTGGCACTATTTTGTGTTTACAAGAAGGCCAAAAAGCAATTCGTTGTTTAAAACGCATGTTTCCTAATAAAACGATTGTTGCTGATACAAAATGTGCTGATGCGGGCGGTACAGTTGCTCGTAATGTCGCACAAGCAGGCGCTGATTTCATGACGGTCATTTGTTGCGCCACCTTGCCAACGATGGCTGCAGCTCAAAAAGAAGTCCGAGAATTACAAGTAGAACTATATGGAAATTGGACAATGCAACAAGCTCGACAATGGCGAGAATTAGGGATTAATCAGGTGATTTATCATCAAAGTAGAGATGCTCTTTTAGCTGGCGGCAGTTGGGGAGAGAAAGATTTGAATAAAGTTCAAGAACTAATTGACTTAGGCTTTGAAGTGTCCGTCACAGGTGGTTTAACTGTCGAAACGCTTGAATTGTTTCAAACAATGGCAGTTGCAACATTTATTGCGGGCCGTGGGATTACTGAATCAAAAAATCCTGAACAAGCAGCCAAAGATTTTCAAAAAAAAATCGATCAGATTTGGAAGTGATAAAATGGCACGAATTGGACTGTATGAAAAAGCACTCCCGCAAAATTTAACTTGGGCAGAACGATTAACATGGGCCAAAAAGTTAGGGTTTGATTTTTTAGAAATGTCAATTGATGAATCCGATGAACGTTTAGCACGATTGGCTTGGACACCAAGCCAGTTACAAGAACTTTCTCAATTAATGGTGAAAGAAGATTTTTTTATCCATTCTTTGTGCTTAAGTGGTCATCGGCGGTTTCCTTTAGGCTCTTTAAATAAAGAAACACGTGAAAAAGGACGGGAAATTTTATCTCAAGCGATTCGTTTGGCTCATCAATTAAACATACGGGTGATTCAAATAGCTGGCTATGACGTCTTTTACGAAGAAAAAACTGCCGAAACAAGGGAATTTTTTCTTCAAGGTCTGAAAAAGGGCGTTGAGGAAGCTGCACAATACGGTGTCATTCTGGCTGTTGAGATTATGGATGACCCTTTTATGAATAGCATACAAAAATTTCTAGAAATTAAGGAACAAATTCCGTCTCCTTTTTTGCATGTTTATCCTGATTTAGGTAATTTGTCTGCTTGGCCGGAAAATAATCCGGCGGTTGAGCTTGAAAAGGGAATTGCTGAAATCGCTGCTATTCACTTAAAAGATACCTTCGCTGTAACAGACACATTTGAAGGCAAGTTTCGGGAAGTTACTTTTGGAGAAGGCTGTGTTGATTTTACAGGCTTATTGAAAACACTCAAGCGGTTAAACTATAGTGGTCCTTTTTTAATTGAAATGTGGAATGAAACGGATTTGAATTTTCAAGAAAAAATTCAAGCCGCGCAGCAGTATCTCTATCCTAAATTAGCAGAGGTGGGTTATTATGAACAATAAAGCGATCATCCAAGCAATGAAACAACGTGTTTATGAAGCGAATCTGGCTTTGCCAAAACTGGGCTTAGTCAAATTAACGTGGGGCAATGTTAGTGAAATCAATCGGTCATTAGGGATTATCGTAATTAAACCAAGCGGCGTCAAGTATCAAGAAATGACCAAGGAACAGATGGTAGTGACTGATTTAAACGGACAACTATTGGAAACCAATGCTTTAAAGCCGTCTTCTGATTTACCCACGCATCTTTATCTTTATCAAAAAATGCCAGAAATTGGAGCGATTGCGCACACGCACTCCCTGAATAGTGTTACGTGGGCTCAAGCAGGGCGAGCCTTACCTCCTTACGGTACCACCCATGCGGATACTTTTTATGGCGCTGTACCTTGCACAAGAGCGCTCTCTGAAAGTGAAATTAAAGAAAACTATGAAGAAGAGACTGGCAAAGTCATTGTTGAAACATTTCATGAACAAGAACTAGATCCTTTAGCAGTTCCAGGAGTGTTAGTTTATGGACATGGCCCATTTACTTGGGGAATGACTCCGGAAAAAGCAGTTGAAAACAGTTTGATTTTAGATGAAATCTGTTCAATGGCACGTTTGACGGAAACAATTAACCCAGATGTTGAACCAATTGATCATTTTTTATTGGATAAACATTATCTTAGAAAACATGGGATTTCCGCTTATTATGGTCAGTGATGGCTGTGATGAATCGTGTGAACAAGAACTATAATTGACTGATTAATTGGTCCTTTATAAAAACTTAGTTGTCTGTGATGGGACAACTAAGTTTTTATTTTTTTAAGAAAGCGTTCTCTTATTTTGGGGGAGAATAGAACAAAACGTTAATTTTCGTTTGTTAAGTTATGAAGAATTTGCGAATTCCAAGACTTTTTTCGCAGAATTAGGTACAATAAGTTACGTGTTAAAGAATTAGAAATGGAGGCAACCCAATCATGATAGGGACTGCTGTAAAAGAATTATTATTAGAAAAACAAGAAACGTTTTTAGTACCTGCCGAAAATGTCGCCAATGTAATGTGTTTAAATCCTTTAAGTCACGCGGCATTAGTCTTATCGAAAGTTCGCTATTCCAAGATTCCTGTGTTAGATAAGGGAGATCGCTTTGTTGGCTTAATCGGCTTGACAGACGTTGTAGATAAAATGTTTGATTTGACTTCAGTGGATTTTGAAAAATTGAATGAATTTACTGTGGCCGATGTAATGGAAGTCAATGTTCCTGTAATTGGTGAATCGTGGGATTTAGAAGAAGTGTTACATTTATTAGTAGATGCTTCTTTTTTACCAGTGGTTGATGATAATCAACGCTTTAAGGGCATCATTACACGCAAAGAAATTTTAAAAGCGGTCAACCATATGGCACATGAGTTAGAAAAACATCATCTTGTTCTGCCTAAATCAGAAGAAGAAATGAAAGTAATTTAAATAAAACGCAAGAAACTCTTTACTTTTTTCTCATAAATGCGTTATTCTGTATGATAACACGAAGTAAAGGAGTGCTGTGATTGGACGCATATGAGATTATTCAGTATATTGGCGATGCCAAAAAGCAAACGCCTGTTAAAGTAACACTGAAAGGGCAATTAAAAGAAGTCACTTTTCCGGAAACAATTAAGGTCTTTAATAATTGTAAAACTGGGACATTGTTTGGCGATTGGGCTGACGTAAAACCTTTTTTAGAAGCAAACAAAGAAAAAATTGAGGATTATGTTGTAGAAAACGATGCACGTAACTCAGCAATTCCTTTTCTTGATCTGAAAGACATTAATGCTCGGATTGAACCAGGTGCTTTGATTCGCGAAAAAGTTGAAATTGGCGATCAAGCGGTGATTATGATGGGGGCTATTCTAAATATTGGCGCCGTCGTTGGTGCAGGGACTATGATTGATATGGGCGCTGTTTTAGGCGGTCGTGCAACTGTAGGGAAGCATTGTCATATTGGCGCAGGAACGGTTTTAGCTGGTGTCATTGAACCACCAAGTGCCGCACCTGTGGTTATTGAAAACGAGGTTGTTATTGGAGCGAATGCGGTCGTACTAGAAGGGGTTCGTGTTGGTGAAGGTGCCGTTGTGGCTGCTGGGGCAGTAGTTGTGGAAGATGTTCCAGCGCATACCGTTGTCGCAGGCGTGCCAGCAAAAGTAATTAAACAAATTGATGATAAAACCAAGAGTAAAACAGAGATTTTAGAAGAATTACGTAAACTCTAAAAATAAATTAGTCAGTCGCGATGAAGAAACTTCTTCATGGCGGCTTTCGATTACCCCAAAAATGAAGGAGTGGCTTTTGTGGAGCAAGAAGAATTAATTGCGATTAGACGGCAACTACATCAAATACCTGAAATCGGTTTAGAAGAAAAGGAAACACAAGCCTTTTTACTTAATGAAATTGATAAAATGAAGCAACCTTATCTGCAAGTTCGAACATGGCAAACGGGGATTTTAGTCTTCATAGAAGGCAAAAATCCTCAGAAAACCATCGGCTGGCGTGCTGATATTGATGGTTTGCCTATTCAAGAGGAAGTGGTTTCTGCTTTTCAATCAAAACGACCAGGGTTTATGCATGCCTGTGGGCACGATTTTCACATGACAATCGGTTTAGGGGTTTTGAAAGAATTAAGTCAACAGCAACCAGACAATAACTTTTTATTTTTATTTCAACCTGCTGAAGAAAATGAAGCAGGGGGGATGCTGATGTATGAAGATCATGCGTTTGGTGAGTGGTTACCTGATGAATTTTATGCGCTTCATGTTAATCCTGATTTGCCAGTCGGAACTATTAGTACCAGAGTAGGCACATTGTTTGCTGCCACTTGTGAAGTGAACATTGCCTTAAAAGGAAAAGGTGGACATGCGGCTTTTCCACATCAAGCAAATGATATGGTCTTGGCGGCCACAAATTTAATTCAGCAAGCACAAACGATCGTTAGTCGAAATGTTGATCCTGTGGTTGGGGCAGTCGTTACTTTTGGGACTTTTCATGCAGGGACTGCCTGCAATGTGATTGCCGAAGAAGCAACTTTATCTGGTACAATTCGCACATTGACAGCAGAAACTAATGAACAAACGCAGCGAAGAATTCGCGAAATTAGTGAAGGTATTGCGCAATCTTTTCAATGTGAAGTAACTGTTCATCTTGATCAGAAAGGATATTTACCTGTAGTGAATGAGCCCGCATGTACCACGAATTTTATTGAATACATGAGCAAACAAGCAACAGTTCAATTTCAACAAGCGCCGGTTGCAATGACAGGTGAAGATTTTGGCTATCTATTGTCTAAAGTCCCAGGCACGATGTTTTGGTTAGGCGTGGCAAGTCCCTATAGCCTTCATTCTGCCAAGTTTGAACCGAACGAAGAGGCGTTATTGTTTGGAGTGGAGGCAGTTAGTGGCTTTTTAAAATCATTGGACAATTAGAAAAACAGCCACCAGATAACTAATAAATATCTGGTGGCTGTTTTTTATTTTGCAATAATAGGCGTATTGGGAATCGTAAAGCCGGCCTCTGTTAATGCTTTGATATATTGAGCTAGAAATTCTTCTTTGACCGCAAATTGTTTGCCGTTTAGTACATACATGGTCGTTCGCACCGCAAAGTTGCCATTGCCTAAATCGACCATGCCAAAAATATCTGGCCCAGTTTGAATACTTTCGATATACTTTTCTTTTAACGTTTCATTGACTTCTGTAATCACTTCACAAATTTTTTCATAACCTTCTTCAGGATTGATGCGGACATCAATTAATACTTGCATATTGGCACGAGACAGGTTACTGATTGTGGTGATGTTTCGGTTTGGAATAAAATGAACAGTTCCATCAACCGCTTTAATTTGAGTGGTTCGTAATCCGACAGAAGTAACAGTTCCTTCAATATTTAACGCCAATAAGCGAATATAATCGCCTACATCCATTTGTTGTTCTAAAATAATGAAAAATCCGGTAATTAAGTCATTCATGAATCCTTGAGCCCCTAAACCAATGGCAACACCGGCAATTCCCGCTCCGGCTAATAATGAGCCAACAGGCACACCGACAATGGTCAAAAGAGAATAGATGAAGAAAAAGAACAGCGTATATTGAAATGCATTAATAATTAAAGTGTGTAACGTTTTTAAACGGCTTTCACTAAAATGTTGCTTTTTACTATAATTTGCATAGGTGCGATCAATTAAATATTTCCCGATTCGCTGAATAATAAAAAATAGAAAAATTAAAAATAAAATTGATAAACTTTTTTCAATTAAGGTAGCGACAATGGCATCCCAATTAATATTGTTCCAAAAGCGTTGTAGCGCGCTCACTTTTTTTACGGTCGCTTCTGCTAAATCAGGAGCAGAAGAATCGACTGTTTCAGTACTGGCTAAACCAAGTATCAACATAAAAATCCAACTTTCTCTAAAATTTCTTCTTTTAGTATACTAAATCTCTCGGCGAAAGGGGAATAAAATAGAAAGTTTTTTTAAAGACTTAACATGTATTTTTAGGAATGTTATAATTTTGTAAATAAATAATATATTTTATAATTTTGTTAAAGGTTGTGAGTGCTGCGTGAAAGTTTCAATTGAATGGGCAAAAAATGATTTACTTTCTAAATTACCTGTAACAATTTTTATTGATGAACGATGTACCACTCGCTTGACGGCTGACAAGCGACGAACATTCATCTTCCATAATCCAGTCGCTTTACGATTAGGGAGTCGTTTTTTTAGTAGTCAGATAATCGAAATTGCGGAATCATGTACATTGAAAGTTTCCTTTAATTGGTCCTGTGTTTATCTCTTTTGTATCTGGTTACTTGCAGTTAAACTGTGGATTGGAAGCGTTAGCGGTCGGACAATTGTAGTTGTGGCACTAATCGGAGTGCTGACTTATTGGCGTCGTTATTTATTAAAAATAAAGAAAATGACCTGACAAGTCGTGATTGTTTCGTGAAAGAAGAATGCGTAGTATACTAAAAGTAATGAAAATGAAGGGACTGAAGAAACACATGACTTTGGATAAAACAAAAAAATTAGCAAATGGCAATGAAATGCCACGCCTAGGTTTAGGCGTTTGGCGTGTAGAAGATGGCTCAGAAGCAACAAATTCAGTAAAATGGGCTTTAGAAGCGGGTTATCGCTTGATTGATACGGCAGCCGTTTATAAAAACGAAGCAGGGGTGGGCGAAGGCATTCGTCAATCGGGTATTCCCCGCGAAGAAATTTTCGTGACGACGAAATTATGGAATGAAGATCAAGGCTATGAAAATGCGATTAAAGCATTTGATAAAAGCTTAGAAAAATTAGGGCTAGACTATGTTGATTTATATTTAATTCACTGGCCTGTTGCTGGTAAATATAAAGAATCATGGAAAGCATTAGAAGAAATTTACGCAAGTGGTCGTGCCAAAGCGATTGGCGTTTCCAATTTTCATCAACATCATTTGGAAGATTTATTAACAGAAGCAAATGTTGTGCCAATGGTGGATCAAATTGAATTACATCCTACGTTAACACAAGAACCGCTACGAAAATATTTAGCCGAAAATAAGATTGCCGTGGAGGCTTGGTCTCCTCTAGGACAAGGTAATTTATTATCTGAACCAGTACTAGTGAAAATTGGTGAAAAATATGGTAAATCAGCGGCCCAAGTGATTATTCGTTGGCACTTACAAAATGATATTATCGTGATTCCCAAATCTGTTCACGAAAAAAGAATTCAGGAAAATTTTGCTGTCTTTGATTTTGAATTAACGCCAGAAGAAATAATCGCAATTAATCAGTTAAATAAGGATCATCGTTTTGGTGCAGATCCAGATAATTTTGATTTTTAAGTATGATAGCAAGCAAAAACGGAGGGGCGAAAGACGTCCCTCCGTTTTTACTATAATTTTTGAACAAAGTAGTTAAAGAGTGCTTGGGATTTGGCATCACGTGCGTACATTAGTTCAGGATGCCATTGAACAGCTAATAAAGGCTGCTGTTCATTTGTTGATTCCACTGCTTCTGCAAGGCCATCAGAGGACCAAGCAGTAACGCGTAAATCTTTTCCTAAAGTATGTAGTGCTTGGTGATGGTACGAGTTGACTTGACCAGTTGTACCATATATGTTTGATAATTGACTGTCTGGTTCAACATCAATACGATGCGTCGCAAAGATTGGTTGAGTGGGTTGTTGTCCGTGCTTAACTGACCATTGAGGATACATCGATAAATCTTGATATAATGTGCCACCTAAAGCAACATTGACTAATTGCATTCCACGGCAAACCGCAAAAATAGGTTTGTTTTGTTTTAAGGCTTCTTCAATTAGGGCTAACTCAAACTCGTCACGATCACGATTCGTTTCTTCTAATTTTATATGGGGTTCTTGTCCGTAAAATTCAGGGGCAACATCTTGACCGCCTGCTAAAAGTAGTTTATCAATTTGTTGTATATACGTAGCGGCTAATTCTTTGGAGCCAATTGGCAAAACGAGAGGAACGCCACCTGCGGCTTGAACAGCGCTAACAAAACCTTGTGGGGTGTAAGTCACTTGGTTACCGTGAAACACTTCAGCTGCCTGCAAAAGTTGATTGCCAGCGATTCCAATAATTTTTTTTGTCATAATAACATCACATCCTCAATAAATTCATACATTCTATTGTAGCACTTTTTCTGAAAAAAGTGTTTGAGAAGAAGTCGAGACAAGTTTTGTCTCGAACAGCTCTCAAACACAAAAAGCTCAGTAAGTGAACAAGTGAAACTTTTTAACGTTCACGAATGACTTCGATTTTATAACCATCTGGGTCGACAACAAAGTAATAAGATGGTGCAGTTCCAGGTAAGCCTTTTAAGTCAGTGACAGTTAAGCCAGCCGCTTGATGTTTTTCGTGTAATCCTTCTAAATCATCTGTACTGATGGCGATATGACCATAACCGTTTCCTAAATCGTATGCTTCATGATCATAATTATAAGTTAGTTCTAGTTCGTAGTCGTCTCCTGGTAAAGTTAGATAAACCAAAGTAAATTTATTTTCTGGAAAATCACGACGGCGACTTTCTTCAAAATTGAAGGCTTTTTGATAGAAATCTAATGATGCCTCTAAATCTTTTACACGCACACATGTATGAGCCATTTTCATAGTTAAAAACTCCCTTTCAAACTTAATTATATTTCCAACGTTAATAGTAGCATAGATAAACGTGAAATGTAGAGAAAAACGCTTGGTTTCTGACTTGTTCTAAAGGAATTTCTCAGGTAAAATAGATGAAAAGAGAAGAGGTGCGCCAATGAAAACGCCAACGTTTGGAAAAAGAGAAGAGACATTGACCTATCAAACAAGATATGCTGCATACATTATTGTTTCAAAGCCAGAAAATAACACAATGGTTATGGTACAAGCGCCAAATGGAGCTTATTTTTTACCAGGAGGCGAAATTGAAGGCACCGAAACGAAAGAAGAAGCGATCCATCGAGAAGTGCTAGAAGAATTAGGAATTAGTGTAGAAATTGGCTGTTATTTAGGGGAAGCTGATGAATATTTTTATTCGAACCATCGCCAAACTGCCTATTATAATCCTGGATATTTTTATGTAGCGAATACTTGGCGGCAACTTAGCGAACCCTTAGAAAGGACCAATACTTTACACTGGGTTGCACCAGAAGAAGCAGTCCGTTTATTAAAAAGAGGAAGCCACCGTTGGGCCGTTGAAAAATGGCTAGCGGCAGCATCATAAAATAACGAATAACCCTCAATCTATGTTGATTAGATTGAGGGTTATTGTTATTGAAAAGAATGTTTAAATTAAAACCATTTTTTCAATAATTTGAGCGACACCATCTTCGTCATTACTAGTGGTATGCACATCGGCAATTGTTTTAACATTTTCTGTCGCATTGCCCATCGCAACACCAATCCCAGCGTAATCAATCATGGATAAGTCATTTTCATTGTCACCAATGGCCATCACTTCGTCTTTATTTAAGCCTAAATGGTCTGCCAATTTTGCTAGAGCATTGCCTTTGCTAGCATTTTTATTCATGATTTCATAGTAAAAAGGCGTACTTTTAACAGTCGTATATTTTTCAGTAAAATGTAATGGTAATTTTGCAATGGCAGGATCTAAAACTTCCGGCTCATCAATCATCATCATTTTAATAATGTTCATCTCTGGTGTCATTTCATCCACCGTACGATATTTCAAAGGCATGTTCACTAAAGATGCTTCGTGAATCGTATATTTACCAATATTGCGATTGGCAGTGTAAATAGCGGAATCATCAATTGTATGCAAGTGAGCGCCGACTTTACGAGAATACATTTCAATTTCTAAAAAATCCTCATAACTCAAGGTATAGCGTGAAATAATCGTATTATCTTTGGTTGCTTGGACAAGCGAACCGTTGTAGGTAATCACGAAATCATTTTCACCATATAAGGCTAATTCATCCAATTGTTCTTTCACGCCTGGCAAAGGACGGCCTGTACATAAAACAATACGAACGCCTTGATCATTTGCTTTTTGGAGCGCTTCTTTGACCCGTGGGGTAATCTTGTGTTGTGAATTTAGCAATGTTCCGTCGATATCAATAGCAACTAACTTAATTGACATAGAATCCTCCTAGAAAACCTATTTTTTTAAAACTAACGCACCATTATGAATGTAACTTGAAAACTCACGATACGTCTCATCAAATAAATCGTAATGTTTTTTATTTCCTTGGTCAAGCATTTCTTTAGGGAAATAGAAACGTTCATCTCCTTGACTCTGACCAGCAAGTGCTGCAACTAGGGGACTGACCGTTGCCAATTCCACTAATGAACCATCTTTTTGCATCAATTCAATTTGTGTACGATGACGGTCTTTATTTGGACGATAAAAATCGTAAGGTAAATCATAGCTTGAATTAATGGCAGTATAATATTTAGGGTTGAAACCAACTTTTTCAATCAATTCCCTTAAATAAGCAATCGTTGCTGCGCTCTCTTTTTCGTTCGTAAAGGTGGCTGACTTCAGAGGCTTACGCATAAGGAAACGTTTGGCTAAATCACCTAGAATTGAATCAGGCACATCCATCCATTGTGTAAAGTACGTAGAGAGGACGCCATCATCCAATTTTAAATATTCTTGTAAGGTGAAGTCCCCTTTAAAGAATGGTACAAGCAGAGAGGCTTGTAAATCATAGTCAAATTCAGGGTTTTCAAATAATTCTTTCGCCCGATGCAATAAATGATCAAGAATCACTTCCATCCCACGAGAAACAGGGTGGAAATAGACTTGGACATACATTTGGTAACGACTAACGATATAGTCTTCCACCGCATGCATCCCATTCATAGCAAAGGCAATGCCTCCTTTGTAGGGTCGAATCACACGTAAAATTCTAGTTAAATCGAAGGTTCCGTATTCAGTCCCTGTAAAGTAAGCATCACGTAACAGATAGTCCATACGATCGGCATCAATTTGACTAGAAATCATTTGCACCACTTGAGGATTTGGGTATTGTTTAGTAATAACGCTGGCGACTTTTTCAGGAAAATCTGCCGAAACACGATTTAAAATTTGATAAACTTCCGTTTCTGGTGAGGTGATGATTTGGACCGTGATTGCTTCATGGTTTGTATCAAAAATATGCTCGAATGTATGTGAATAAGGACCATGACCGACATCATGTAATAAAGCTGCGCAAAGCGTAATCAGGCGCTCGTCGTCATTCCAGCCGTTTTCACCTAATCGTTCCACAGAGTAGTTACGTTGGAAAATCTCACAAATCCGACGTGTAATTTCGTAAACACCCAAAGAATGGGAAAAACGACTATGTTCGGCACCGTGAAACGTAAAAGAAGAAGTGCCTAGTTGCTTAATGCGACGTAATCGTTGCACTTCGGCAGAATTAATAAGGTCTAAAATCACTTGATGTTGGACATGAATATAATTATGGACGGGATCACGAAAAACTTTTTCGATTGGTAATCGTTGCTCTTTATACGGAATCGTCATACGATCTCTCCTTTAATTAAGGCGTTTCGTTGCGCCATTTTTTCCAGCTGGACAGTTAAATTTGTTTGGAACCATTCTGAGGTTATAATTGGTTCGGTTAAGTTTGGATCAATAGATTTTTCAAATTGTTGAGGTAATGCTTCGATTAAACGGGTTTTTACGGCGTCTATTGTTAATGGAGTCTCAATCAGCGTTTCTAAATTTGCCATCACTGCTGGATCAACGGGTGGATAGCCATTTTCACCAAATTGTTCTTGTAAGCCAGCAAGGTAAAAGTCTCGAACCACTTCTCCACGAGCAAGTTGATTGCCGTTAACGCTGATGTAAATCATGACAGCAATACCGTCTTTGACGCGTCGTTGGGCAATCCCTGCAAACTTTTGACCGCCAATACTTAAATCATAAGTACCGGGACAATAGGATGTAGTAATTTCAAAGGCGTCAATCTCTTTCTCCGGAAAACTCTGACGGAGCCAAGCCCACATTAATTCATAAGCCGCATCGATACTTAATTTGTGTTCAGAATTATTTGGTAAAATAAGTGAAACATTTAAAATACCCGAATCGGCAATCACCCCTAAACCGCCGGCATTGCGAACGACTACAGAATAATCGTTTTCTTGCAGAGAAGCGATGCCTTCTTTTAGATGTGGTACACGGGTATCTTTCATGCCAAGAATCATTGCTTGATCCAATTGCCAGAAATGAATGATTGGTTGGTGCTGCATTCCTGAAAAAGTAGTTAAAACATCGGTCAAAGCAAAAGGTAAAAAATAGTCACTGTTTGTTAAACAACCTGAATCAAGGAGCATAAAGGATTCAGTGTGAAGGGGAAAAGTTGTGCTCATAAAAAACGTCCTGTCTATTTATAATTACGTCATTTAATACGTTTATTTTCTTACTCTCTCTTATATTATATACAAAAAACGCAAAAAAGCATGTTATATAAACGAATTCTGAAGGAATTCTCTAAAATAGTAAACGGTTTTCTTATTAAATAGATGAAACAAATGCTTGCAACCCGTGAAAAGAGCTTATACAATAAGAAAAGGTACATAAGCAAGGAAAAATTGACTTTAGTTGACAAATACATTGAAAAAGTCAACAATAAGAAAGTTATATTTTGGAAAAGGAGTGACCATTATGGATTTATCAACAGGCGTTCCTGTATCGATTCAACTAAAAACGATTGTCCAACAAGGCAACGAACAAAAAGATTTTTTCTTTGACTTAGAAGGTCAATTAGTAAAAATGGGTGATACATTATACATTCGTTACAAAGAAGAATTATTAGAGGATACAGAACCAACCCCCGTAACC
Organism: Enterococcus sp. GC34; assembly: GCF_040886645.1. Classification (NCBI taxonomy): domain Bacteria; kingdom Bacillati; phylum Bacillota; class Bacilli; order Lactobacillales; family Enterococcaceae; genus Enterococcus; species Enterococcus sp. GC34. The sequence goes on along the minus strand of NZ_JBFOEF010000009.1, from coordinate 3,007 downwards.
ATTAAAATTGAACCAGACGGGCATGTTCAGCTGATTCGTGCCGGCGAATTACGGATGCGTTTAAGATTTGGCTATCAGGAAAAATTAGATACAAGTTATCGAACCCCTTATGGCTTGCTGCAGATTAGTACGTTTACCCATAATTTGCGTGTTAGTTTAAAAGACCAACCAATGTCTGGTAAGATTTTAGTTGATTATGATTTATACTCTCAAACAGAGCGAATCGGAGAATATCATTTAGAATTAGAATTTACTGCATAAATATTGCAGAATAGAATTGATTTTTTTTCAATGTTTTTGTATGATAAGGAGTAGACTGTGAAAGGACGTGTACCTCTTGGAAATTAATGTATTTGAAGGGTTAAACAAAAAAGAATTATCCATGATTGAAGTAGCACACGCTATTTTAGAACAACATGCAGATGTAATGGATTTTTCTGATTTAGTTAACCAAATCCAAAATTATCTTGGCAAGTCTGATAGTGAAATTCGTGACCAATTAGCACAATTTTATACAGATTTAAACATCGACGGTAGCTTTATCTCATTGGGAGACAATCGTTGGGGCTTACGTTCATGGTATCCAATCGATTCAATCGATGAAGAAGTTACACATGGCTTGGAAGAAGACGAAGAAGATGCACCACGTCGTAGAAAACGTAAAAAAGTAAATGCCTTCATCACTAATCCAAACGATGAAGATGTAATTGACTATAACGATGACGATCCAGAAGATGCTGAATTAACAAATGATGATGAAGAAGACATCTTGTACGATGATGAAGAAGATGAAGATGAAGAAATCAAAGCATACAACTCTGACTTACAAGAGATTGGTGCAGATTCAGACGATGATGAAGAAGACATTCCACAAATCGAAGAAGATTTAACAATCATTGATGACGATGATGTTGAAGATGAAGACGATTTTGATGACGAATATTCTGAAGAGTAAGAAACCAAAAAGCTTGATTCCTAAGAAGGAGTCAAGCTTTTTAGTTGAATGTCCAAGAAAAATGAGAAAATAGAAAAAATTATTTTCTTGAATAGAAGTACTTGACCTGATGTCCGTTTGCTTGTATTATACTACTTGGGCACCTTTAAGAAGGTCAGAAGTTTGAACGAACTTACAAGCTCCCTATTCGTAATGGATAGGGAGCTTTTCTATTTTTGTTTCTTTTTTATTTGGAGAAACGTAAGAGTTTCAAAGTTGTTTTACTTCTCTCTACAAAATATTATCAAAGAAAGGGTTTTTAACTATTATGACAAAATACATCTTTGTTACAGGTGGCGTGGTTTCTTCTATCGGAAAAGGGATTGTCGCAGCATCTTTAGGACGATTATTAAAAAATCGTGGATTAAAAGTAACGATTCAAAAATTCGATCCATATATTAATGTGGATCCGGGGACAATGAGTCCTTACCAACATGGAGAGGTTTTTGTCACAGATGATGGTGCCGAAACAGACTTGGACTTAGGTCACTATGAACGTTTTATTGATATTAACTTAAATAAATACTCAAACGTAACCACTGGAAAAATTTATTCAGAAGTCTTACGTAAAGAACGTAAAGGGGAATACTTAGGTGCAACAGTGCAAGTTATTCCACACATTACCAATGAAATCAAAGAAAAAATCATGCGTGCAGCGAAAATGACGGATGCCGATGTGATTATCACAGAAGTAGGTGGTACTGTCGGCGACATCGAATCATTACCTTTCCTAGAAGCATTGCGTCAAATGAAAGCTGATATGGGTAGTGACAACGTAATGTACATCCATACAACCTTGATTCCTTACTTAAAAGCGGCTGGCGAAATGAAAACTAAACCAACACAACATAGTGTCAAAGAATTAAGAAGTTTAGGGATTCAACCAAATATTTTAGTGGTTCGTACGGAATTACCTGTTTCTCAAAACACTAAAAACAAATTAGCACAATTCTGTGATGTTAATCCAGAAGCGGTAATTGAATCTCGTGATGTTGAAACATTGTATTCCATTCCATTAGCACTTCAAGCACAAAACATGGATCAAATTGTTTGTGATCATTTAAAATTGGACGCACCGGCTGCAGACATGACTGAGTGGCGTGCATTAGAAGAAAAAGTTCTTAACTTGAAAAAGAAAACAAAAATTGCGCTGGTTGGTAAATATGTTGAATTACCAGATGCCTATATTTCTGTTGTAGAAGCATTAAAACATGCTGGGTTTGATTTTGATTCAGATATCGAAATTGATTGGGTTGATTCACAAGAATTAACTGCTGAAAATGTCGCTGAAAGAATTGGTTCAGCAGATGGTATTTTGGTTCCTGGTGGTTTTGGTGATCGTGGAATTGAAGGAAAAATTGAAGCGATTCGTTTTGCTCGCGAAAATGACGTACCATTCCTTGGCATTTGCTTAGGTATGCAAATGGCCTGTGTAGAATTTGGTCGTAACGTTGTGGGCTTAGAAGATGCTGGTTCTGCAGAAACTAATCCTGACGTGACAAATAACATTATTGATTTAATGGCAGATCAAGAAAACATCGAGAATTTAGGTGGTACACTACGTTTAGGTTTATATCCATGTAAATTGAAAAAAGGAACGAAAACTGCGGCAGCATACGGAAATGAAGATGTTGTCCAAGAACGTCACCGTCATCGTTATGAATTTAACAACAAATACCGTCAATTATTTGAAGAAAATGGCTTAGTCTTCTCTGGAGTTTCACCAGATAATCGTTTAGTTGAGATTGTTGAAATTCCTGAAAAACAATTCTTTGTGGCTTGTCAATTCCACCCAGAATTAATTTCTCGTCCAAATCGCCCACAACGCTTAATCAAAGGATTCGTTGGTGCAGCTTTGGCAAATAAAGAAAGTAAATAAGTAAAAATGGACGAAGTGATTCAGTTCACTTCGTCCATTTTTAATCTAAAAAAGTACGGGGCTCATCATGAGCCTGTAGTGCGCCCCCAAAGTTAGACCAAAAAATCTAACTTTGGGGGCGTATTTAAATTGGC
>NZ_JBFOEF010000008.1:0-163709 GCF_040886645.1 Enterococcus sp. GC34 | reverse complement strand
TAGTTATATACGGGAAGTAGCTCAGCTTGGTAGAGCACTTGGTTTGGGACCAAGGGGTCGCAGGTTCGAATCCTGTCTTCCCGATAATAATTTTCATGGGGCCTTAGCTCAGCTGGGAGAGCGCCTGCTTTGCACGCAGGAGGTCAGCGGTTCGATCCCGCTAGGCTCCATTCTTATTTTAATATAAGAGTTTCGCGGTGTAGCTCAGCTGGCTAGAGCGTCCGGTTCATACCCGGGAGGTCGGGGGTTCGATCCCCTCCGCCGCGATTATACATTTGGAAGAGCCTGGACCTTTAGCTCAGTTGGTTAGAGCAGACGGCTCATAACCGTCCGGTCGTAGGTTCGAGTCCTACAAGGTCCATTGTGACGTTGTTTATAGTATTATTTTTATCATGGAGGATTACCCAAGTCCGGCTGAAGGGAACGGTCTTGAAAACCGTCAGGCGGGTAAAACCGTGCAAGGGTTCGAATCCCTTATCCTCCTTTCTTAGGAATTAAATTTCCTTAGTCTAATTATCGCGGGGTGGAGCAGTCAGGTAGCTCGTCGGGCTCATAACCCGAAGGTCGTAGGTTCAAATCCTGCCCCCGCAATTGCTTTTGATTTCAAAAGCACATAAAAAGAAAAGTATGGTTTGGTAGTTCAGCTGGTTAGAATGCCTGCCTGTCACGCAGGAGGTCGCGGGTTCGAGTCCCGTCCAGACCGCCATGCGGGTGTAGTTTAGTGGTAAAACCACAGCCTTCCAAGCTGTTGTCGCGAGTTCGATTCTCGTCACCCGCTTTTCTTTTTGGGCCTATAGCTCAGCTGGTTAGAGCGCACGCCTGATAAGCGTGAGGTCGATGGTTCGAGTCCATTTAGGCCCATAATTTTATAAAATGGCCCGTTGGTCAAGCGGTTAAGACACCGCCCTTTCACGGCGGTAACACGGGTTCGAGTCCCGTACGGGTCATAGTTTTGTTACGGAGGATTACCCAAGTCCGGCTGAAGGGAACGGTCTTGAAAACCGTCAGGCGGGTAAAACCGTGCAAGGGTTCGAATCCCTTATCCTCCTTTCTTAGGAATCAATTTTCCTTGGTCTAATTATCGCGGGGTGGAGCAGTCAGGTAGCTCGTCGGGCTCATAACCCGAAGGTCGTAGGTTCAAATCCTGCCCCCGCAATTGCTTTTATTTTTTAAAGCATACATTTGCATAAAGCAAAAACGAATTGGTTTGGTAGTTCAGCTGGTTAGAATGCCTGCCTGTCACGCAGGAGGTCGCGGGTTCGAGTCCCGTCCAGACCGTTTTTGGCTCGGTAGCTCAGTTGGTAGAGCAATGGATTGAAGCTCCATGTGTCGGCAGTTCGATTCTGTCCCGCGCCATCCAAGAAAAATTTGCGGGTGTAGTTTAGTGGTAAAACCACAGCCTTCCAAGCTGTTGTCGCGAGTTCGATTCTCGTCACCCGCTTTTTTCTTATTTGGGGCCTATAGCTCAGCTGGTTAGAGCGCACGCCTGATAAGCGTGAGGTCGATGGTTCGAGTCCATTTAGGCCCATTTATTTCTTGGGGAAGTACTCAAGTGGCTGAAGAGGCGCCCCTGCTAAGGGTGTAGGTCGGGAAACCGGCGCGAGGGTTCAAATCCCTCCTTCTCCGTTTTTTCTTTTTAATGGCCCGTTGGTCAAGCGGTTAAGACACCGCCCTTTCACGGCGGTAACACGGGTTCGAGTCCCGTACGGGTCATAGTGAAGCATACAAACATTGTTTGTATGCTTTTTTTATTTTTATTACAAAAAAATGTCGTTGAAAGCGTTGACATTTGTTGTAAATATGTTATTCTTTGGATGTAGGGATAAGTAAATAGATGGATAGTGATTGTTTAAAGACAAGCTAAACCTAATTTTTTCATGAAGCGACAGGTGTGTCGTTCTTTTTGAAGAAATTGGGTTTTTCTTTTTTCAACGAAACACAAAGGAGGTGGGGCATTGATTATTCACAAAATTTTAAACAATAATGTGGTTATTACATTAGATGATGATAAACGAGAGCAAATTGTTATGGGCAAAGGAATTGCTTTTAAGAAACGCATTGGTGATTGGGTTCCTGATGAAAGCATCGATCAAGTTTTTTATTTAGCCAATCAAGAAACATCACTTAAGTTTCAAGAATTGTTAGGAAATATTCCTTTAGAGATGATGAAACTCTCGGATGACATTATTGTTTATGCAAAATCAACGTTGAAAAAGAGTTTGAATGATACCATTTATATTTCTCTGACGGATCATTTGTACACAGCTTTAGAAAGAAAAAAACAAGGAATTGCAATTAAGAATTTATTATTATGGGATATTAAACGTTTTTTTCCTGAAGAGTACGAAGTAGGAGTAAATGCTTTAAAAATGGTACAAAAGCGCGTAGGAATGGAATTGTCAACGGATGAGGCAGGTTTTATCGCATTGCACTTGGTGAATGCGGAGATGGAGGAAGAAGTCGGTAATATTTACGAATTGACAAAGTTGATGCAAGAGATTACAAATATCGTCAAATACTATTTTAAGGTAAGTTTTGATGAGGACTCTGTCTACTTTTATCGATTTAGCACACATTTAAAATTTTTCTGTTATCGCTTATTACACCAACGTGAAGTTGTCGAAAATGATGATGAAGAACTGTATGCGGTAATTAAAAAGAAATATCTCAACGCCTATCGTTGCGTGGAAAAGATCAGCTTGTATTTAAATGAGAACTATGACTATCAAGTTTCAAATGAAGAACGCTTGTACCTAACGATTCACATTGCACGAATTGTACAAACAACGGAACAATAAACGCACCACTTTGGATAGTGACATTCAGTTGGCTAAACCTTCAAATGAAAATAAATTTTTGGAGGAAAAAAAGATGGGAAAATATCATGAACTAGCAGAAAAAATTGTAAAAAATGTCGGTGGGCAAGAGAATATTAATAGTTTGACACATTGTATCACACGTCTTCGCTTCAAATTAAAAGATGAGAGTCAAGCGAATGATGATGTCTTAAAAAATATGGACGGTGTGGTAACTGTTATGAAAAGCGGTGGACAATACCAAGTCGTTATTGGGAACCATGTTCCAGCCGTTTATGAAGAAGTAGTTAGTATTGCAGGCTTGTCAGGAGAACGTGAAGAAGAAGCTTCCAGTGGGAATTTATTTGATCGCTTAATAGATATTTTAAGTGGTTGTTTCCAACCCTTTTTAGGGGCGTTAGCAGCGGCTGGGATGGTCAAAGGGTTAAATGCCTTATTGGTTTTCTTAAAGCTCTATACGGCTACGTCAGGGACTTATACCATGTTAAATGGGATTGGCGATGCAATTTTCTACTTTATGCCAGTTATTTTAGGTTATACAGCAGCTAAAAAATTCCGGTTGCATCCAATGGTAGGGATCGTGATTGGCGCAGCTTTATGTTACCCAACGATTCAAGGAAGTGCATTACAAACGGCCTTTGAAACAACAGCGGGTGCGGGAGCCGCAGCGCCGTATAATTTATTCGGCTTACCTGCCTATGATACATTTATGGGGATTCCTTGGGTCGGTGCGAACTATACAAGTAGTGTCGTACCAATCATCTTCATTATTGCTTTTGCGGCACAAGTTCAAAAAGTGTTTAAACGTATTATTCCAGAAGTTGTTCAAACGTTCTTAGTACCGTTTTTCGTCTTGTTGATTGCCTTACCAATTGGTTTCTTAGTAATTGGGCCAATCGTTAGCATGCTAACAGATTTATTAAGCGCTGGCTTTACAGCATTAATGAGTTTCTCACCAGCTTTGTATGGTTTGATTCTTGGTTTCTTCTGGCAAGTCTTAGTTATTTTTGGTTTACATTGGAGCGTTGTGCCATTAGCTATTATGCAAGTGACACAAGAAGGTTCAAGCCAAGTATTAACGGGATCATTTGCAGCTAGTTTTGCGCAAACAGCGGTTGTTTTAGCGATGTTCTTCAAATTGAAAGATAAAAAGTTAAAAGCTTTGTGTCCGCCAGCAATTATCTCTGGTATTTTTGGTGTAACAGAGCCAGCAATTTATGGAATCACTTTACCAAAAAAATGGCCATTTATTTATTCAATGATTGGTGGCGCTGTCGGTGGTTTATATTTGATGATCAACAATGTGACAGCTTATACAATGGGTGGTTTAGGAATTTTTGGTGTGCTAAACTTTATCAATGGTGATGATGCAAGTGGGATGATCCAGTCCTTTATTGCAATTGCCATTGCAGCGGTCGTTGGTTTTGGTCTAACATTCTTCTTCTGGAAAGACAATACAGTTGAGGAAGAAGAAGTGATTATTGATAAAACAACGATTAAAAAAGAAAATATTACAAGTCCAGTCAAAGGACGAGTGTTATCTTTAAAAAATGCAGAGGATCCTGCTTTTGCAAATGGAGCATTAGGAAATGGGGTCGTGATTGAACCAACGGAAGGTAAAGTGGTTGCACCCTTTGATGGAACGATTGTCACACTATTCCCAACAAAACATGCATTAGGTTTGATTTCAGATAACGGCACAGAATTATTGATTCATATTGGGATTGATACAGTTCAATTAGAAGGCGAAGGCTTTGAAGCTTTTGTAAAACAAGGTGACCGCGTGAAAAAAGGTCAAACATTAGTAACCTTTGATTTAGAAGGAATTAAAAAATCTGGGTTTAGTACACAAATTCCAATCGTTGTGACGAATACAGCGGATTATTTAGATATTTTGGAAGTCGGCAGTAATGAAGTTTCAACAAGTGATGATTTGCTGACCGCTTTAATATAAAAAGATGTGGAGGAAGAGAATTTATGGCATTTAGAAAAGACTTTTTATGGGGTGGCGCAACAGCAGCCAATCAATGTGAAGGTGGCTATAACGAAGGCGGACGCGGTTTGGCAAATGTCGATTTAGCGCCAACGGGTCCAGATCGTTTTCCAGTAATCACTGGTGAAAAGAAAATGTTTAACTTTGATGAAGAACATTTCTATCCTGCACAAGAGGCAATTGATATGTATCATCGCTATAAAGAAGATATCGCCTTATTTGGTGAAATGGGTTTTAAAACATACCGTTTATCCATTGCTTGGAGTCGAATTTTTCCAATGGGAGATGAAACAGAGCCGAATGAAGAAGGCTTGAAGTTCTATGAAGACTTATTCAAAGAATGTCATAAATATGGGATTGAGCCACTAGTAACGATTACACACTTTGACTGCCCAATGCACTTAGTGGAAGAATATGGCGCTTGGCGTAGTCGTAAGTTAGTAGGTTTCTATGAAAATCTTTGCCGTGTAATTTTCAACCGATATAAAGGATTAGTCAAATATTGGTTAACGTTTAACGAAATTAATATGATTTTACATGCACCATTTATGGGAGCTGGTCTATACTTTGAAGAAGGCGAAAACAAAGAACAAGTGAAATACCAAGCGGCTCATCATGAACTACTAGCAAGTGCAATTGCGACAAAAATTGCTCATGAGGTAGATCCTGAAAACCAAGTAGGTTGTATGTTAGCGGCTGGTTCCAACTACGCTTATACTTGTAAACCAGAAGATGTTTTCGCTGCTCGACAAGCAGATCGTGAAAATTATTTCTTTATTGATGTCCAATCACGTGGGGAATACCCTGCGTATGCTTTAAAAGAAATGGCCCGTAAAGGTATTCAAATTGAAATGGAAGAAGGCGACGAAGAACTTTTAAAAGAACATACGGTGGACTTCATTTCGTTCTCTTATTATTCTTCTCGTGTCACATCAACAGATCCAGAAATTAATGAACAAACAGCTGGTAACATCTTTGCCTCTGTGAAAAATCCTTATCTAAAAGCCAGTGAATGGGGTTGGCAAATTGATCCACTTGGTTTGAGAATTACGATGAATGACTTATATGATCGTTATCAAAAACCACTATTCATTGTTGAAAATGGCTTAGGAGCGGTAGACACACCAGACGAAAATGGTTATGTAGTCGATGATTATCGTATCGATTATTTGGCGGCGCATATTCAAGCGATGAAAGATGCCGTTGAACAAGATGGTGTCGACTTGTTAGGCTATACGACTTGGGGCTGTATTGATTTAGTATCAGCTGGAACAGGTGAAATGAAAAAACGCTATGGCTTTATCTATGTGGATCGCGATAACGAAGGAAATGGTACGTTAAAACGAAGCAAGAAGAAATCGTTTGATTGGTACAAAAAAGTAATCGCAACAAATGGTGAAGATTTAAGTAATTAATAAAATTAGCAACTATTAAAGGGCGTTTGACGTTGGTAGAAAAAACAAGGACTCTTCTGCCAGTGTCAATTCCCTTGATGGTTTCTTTGTGATGCCTAAAAACAGAGGGAAAGAGGGATTTTATGGGATTTCCAGAAAATTTTTTATGGGGCGGTGCAACAGCTGCTAACCAATATGAAGGTGGCTACCTTTCAGGAGGCAAAGGTCTGAGTACATTAGATGCAATTACTGGTGGTAGTCAAACAGAACCGCGACGGATTACGTATTTAACTAAAGAGGGCCAAAAAGCTTCGTGTACGCGCGATCAAGCATTACCCGAAGGAGCGATTGGTTATATCGATGAAGAGTTATACTACCCTAGTCATGTAGCGACGGACTTTTACCATCATTACGAAGAAGATATCGCCTTATTTGCAGAAATGGGTTTCAAATGTTTTCGGCTGTCTATCGCCTGGAGCCGGATTTGCCCAAATGGAACAAAAGAGATTAATGAAGAAGGCTTAGCCTTTTATGATAAAGTTTTTGATACTTTGCTGCGCCATGGAATTGAGCCCGTTGTGACGATTAACCATTTTGATATTCCGATGTATTTGGCCGATGAATATGATGGTTGGAAAAATCGTGAAGTGATTGATTTCTTTGTTTTCTTTTGCGAAACCATTTTTACGCGTTATCAGGATAAAGTGAAGTATTGGATGACTTTTAATGAAATTAATTTTTTAAGAAGTTGGACGCAAATTGGGATTCACAATAATGATAAACAAAGTAAATATCAAGCAGCGCATCATCTATTTGTAGCAAGTGCGAAAGCAGTTGAATTGGGACATTCCATCAATCCAGATTTCCAGATTGGTATGATGGTGGCTTATATCCCAAGTTATCCTTTGTCCTGCAAACCTGAGGACGTGATGGCAGCTGTTCAATTTAACCGAGAGCAAGAATTTTATATGGATGTCCAGGCTAAGGGCTATTATCCAGCGCATAAGCTCAAAGAATTTGAGCGTGAAGGAATGACAATTCAAATGGAGTCAGAGGATTTAGCGATTATTCAAAAAGGAACAGTTGATTATATCGGGTTTAGTTATTATATGTCGACTGTTTCGACTGCTTATCCCGAAGAAGTAAAATATGTCGGAGGCAACCAAATGCCTGCGGTTAAAAATCCTTATTTGCAAGAATCTGAATGGGGTTGGGCTGTCGATCCTTTAGGGTTAAGAATTTCATTGTGTCAGTTGTCAGATCGTTACAATATGCCATTGTTTGTGGTTGAAAACGGGTTTGGTGCGGTGGATACATTGCAAGAGGATGGCTCGATTGTCGACGATTACCGCATTGATTATTTTAAACAACATATTGAAGCCATGAGAACCGCAGTAGAAGAAGACGGGGTTAACTTAATTGGTTATACGCCATGGGGTTGTATTGACTTAGTTTCAGCAGGGACTGGCGAAATGAAAAAACGTTACGGTTTTATCTATGTAGACATGGATGACGAAGGTCAGGGAACCTTGAAACGAACTAAGAAAAAATCATTTAATTGGTACAAACAAGTTATCGCTAGTAATGGTGAAAACTTAACAACTGAGTAGAAAATGAGGGGAAATAAAAAATGAAAAAACGATTGACGATTGTGGGGATGCTTTTTCTGGCCATTTTAGTAATGGTTGGTTGTGGTAAAAATCAGCAAGCAACGACAAAAGAAAAAGAGACAAAACCTGAAGAACTAACTCTTTACATTGTGCGCCATGGAAAAACCATGTTAAATACGACGGACCGCGTACAAGGATGGTCAGATGCGGTCTTAACACCAGAAGGTGAAAAAGTTGTGACAGCAACTGGGATTGGTCTGAAAGATGTTGCCTTTCAAAATGCATATAGTAGTGATAGTGGCCGCGCCTTGCAAACTGCTCAACTTATTTTAGATCAAAATAAAGCAGGCAAAGACCTTGAAGTCGTGCGTGACCCAGATTTACGTGAATTTAATTTTGGTAGCTATGAAGGGGATTTAAACAAGACAATGTGGCAGGATATTGCTGATGATCAAGGTGTTTCCTTAGAAGAATTTATGAAAAACATGACTCCTGAATCCTTTGCCAACAGCGTAGCTAAACTGGATCAACAGCGCGAGGAAAGCAAGAATAACTGGCCTGCAGAAGACTATGCTACAATTACCAAACGTTTAAAAAAAGGCTTAGATAAAATTGTTGCCACAGAATCAGCCAATTCTGGGAATGGCAATGTTTTAGTGGTCTCTCATGGCTTGAGTATTTCAGCGTTGTTAGCAACTTTATTTGATGATTTTAAAGTCCCAGAAGGCGGTTTGAAGAATGCTAGTGTTACAACGATTCATTACAAAAATGGCGAGTATACTTTGGATAAAGTCAATGATGTCAGCTACTTAGAAGCAGGCGAAAAAGAATCAAAATAATCCCTGGCATCGAGAAACGGTCTAGTTAGGAGTTGGTGGAGCAACAGAAGGATTGCTTCACCAACTCCTATTGTTGTGTTCTTTTTTTATTAAAGGTAGAATCAGAAAGAAGAATTTTTTCATTGGGAGGAAATGAGATGAAAAATAGAACAAAATCACGTTGGAAAAAAATTGTCCTAGGACTCGGGCTTTTTTTAGTAATCTTAATCATCGGTTTGACTATTTTTATTAAAAATAGTACGTATCAAGCAACCGATTCAGCCTTAAAAATAAGCCAAAGTGCCACGCAAGAAAAAAACTATGATTATTATACAAACGGGCAAAAAAATGATACAGCACTGATTTTTTATCCAGGTGCATTGGTTGCGCCCGCTAGTTATAGTGAATGGGCGCAAGAAGTTGCTACGAAAGGTTATGATGTCTATGTTGTTCATTTTCCTTTGAATTTAGCGGTTCTTGCACCAAATGCTGCAGAACAAATTATAAAGGATCATCCACAACAAAACTTCGTTTTGGCTGGGCATTCTCTGGGTGGTGTGATGGCTAGTCGTTTTGTAGCGGAAAATGAGCAACGAATCAAAGGCATGATTTATTTAGCCAGCTATCCTGACGAAAAAGGTGCACTAAACAAGCAAAAACTGCCGGTTCTGTCAATAACAGCCACAAACGATGGTGTTTTAAATTGGACTAGCTACCAAAAAGCCAAACAGTTTTTGCCAAAAGATACGCAGTATGTATCTATCAAAGGTGGTAACCATGCAGGGTTTGGTAATTACGGTGTCCAAAAAGGAGACAACAAAGCGACAATTTCTAACGAGCAACAGCAAACAGAAATCAGTCAATTGATTGTAGCGTGGCTACAATCACGCCCCAATAAATAATTCGATGAGCCGAAATGTTATTTTTTCGGCTCATTTTTACTGCGATAAACAGAGGGGGTTACGCCTGTTTCTTTTTTAAAAGTGGTGGCAAAATATGCTGCGGTTTGGAAGCCAACTTTTTTCGCGATTTGTTGAATCGTAAGGGGTGAATGGAGAAGCAATTCTTGGGCTTGCCTAATTCGGACACTTGTTAAATAAGCTAATGGGGTTTGTTTCGTCTGTTCCTTAAAGGTTCGCTGCAAATGAAAGGGACTACCGTGGCAGGCTTGCGCTAAATAGTCTAAACTTAAAGGTTCCGCTGAATGCCGATCAATAAATTGCTTAATTTGAGCAACCCATTCCTTGTTAGGAACGACTTGCCCGGTTGGTTGACATCTTTTACATGGACGAAAACCAAGTGTTAAAGCTTCCTGAGCCGTTTTGAAAATCAGAACGTGGTTCTTGTTGGGCACACGGGAAGGGCACGAAGGACGACAAAAAATTTTAGTTGTGGTCACACCATAAAAAAAATCACCATCAAATTGCGTATTATTATTTTGAATGGCTTCCCAACGTTTCTGAGTAAGTCGATACGTTGTTTTCATTGTAAGCACACCTCCCGTTTTCTTCATTGTAAAAGAATCCCTAATAAAAACAAGTAAAAAGTGATAGGAGCGCAAGATTTTGAAAGCCAAAAGAATTATAATGAAGATAAGAAAACACGAGAAAGAAGTGTAGAAATATGGCAAAAAAGATTTATTATGCGCAACAAGAATGGCAGAACGATCACTATTATCTTGGTGTGACAGACGCTGGACTAGCTTTTGTAGGTTCAGCCAATCAATCGATAGAAGAGCTGAAAAACTGGTACCCTCAAGCACAATTAGAAGCTTCTGAAAAAAAACTGCGCCTTATAAAGAAGCATTAATAAGTTATCTTAACCAACATTCGACAACGTTTGCTTGCCCCATAGACATCGAAGGAACGCCCTTTCAAAAAGAAGTTTGGCAGGCGTTGCAAGAAATCCCTTATGGTGAGACAATGACCTATCAAGAAATTTCAGAAAAAATTGGGCGTCCACGTGCGGTTCGAGCAGTTGGCACAGCGATTGGGAAAAATCCTTTATTAATGGTCATTCCTTGCCATCGAGTCATCGGCAGCAAGGGACAATTAACCGGTTACCGTGGTGGTTTAGCAATGAAACAAGCATTATTAACATTTGAACAGTCTTAAAAGGAGGCGGCGATGAACAACTATCAATGGTATACAGAACAATGGGGAAAACCGACAAGAGAGGATGATTTGCTGTTTTTATTGTTGACGGTGGGTGTTTTTCAAGTTGGGTTAAGTTGGAAAGCAGCAGCAGGGAAAAAAGTAGCATTCATGAAAAATTTTTGCCAAATGAAGCCGGAAAAAGTTGCCGCGCTGTTGCCTGACGAAGTCGATCGAATAGTAGCTGATCCAGATATGATTCGCAATCGGCGCAAAATTGAAGCAACCATTAAAAATGCGCAAGCAATTTTAAAAGTACAAGAAGAATTTGGCAGTTTTGCCAATTATCTATGGCAATTTGTAAAAAACGTCCCCGTTTTATCTATTTATGAAGAAGCATACCAAGTCCCACGCACACAGCTTTTGTCAGATAACGTAGCAAAAGACTTAAAAAAAAGAGGATTTTCTTTTGTAGGTCCGATTGTCACCAATATGTTTCTGAAAGCTAGCGGGATTATCCAGGTGGAAATTTTAAATCCAGAATAAAGGAGTGTTAGGATGTTTGAAAATGAATCTCTTAGTTTTGAAGAAAAAATAATTATTCAAGCAGCAGAGCGTTATGTTCAACAAGAATTAGCCAACGAAGCAAGTGGCCATGACTGGTGGCATATTTATCGAGTGACACAATTAGCAAAAACAATTGCAGAGAAAGAACAAGCAAATTTATTTTTATGTATATTAACAGCATTGTTACATGATATTGGCGATGAAAAATTTAACGAAAGTGAAGAGGCTGGCTTGCTAAAGGTGCAACAATGGTTGGAAGCGAATGACGTATCAACAGAGCAAACGAATCACATCCTTTCCATTATTGCTAATATGTCCTTTAAAGGAGGAAATACTGGGAAAACAGTCACTACATTAGAAGGAAAAGTGGTCCAGGATGCGGATCGACTAGATGCCATCGGCGCAATTGGAATTGCACGGGTGATGGCTTATTCGGGAAATAAAGGCCGTTTAATTCACGATCCTCACAAACAACCTCGTGAACAGTTAACCCAAGAAGAATACCGGAATGGGGAAGATACTGCTATTATGCATTTTTATGAGAAACTTTTAAAGTTAAAGGAACAAATGAATACAAATTATGGTCGCTTATTGGCGGAAAAGCGTCATCAATTTATGGAACTTTATCTGGAGGAATTTTATCAAGAGTGGGATGGACACCGATAAATGAGGGCCAACTAAAACAGTCAGTACATTTCTTTTTGAATTTTAAGAGAACTCTTTTTTACAAATACCTCAGAAGTGGTAAAATGATGGATGAATAAACGGGTGGTTTATCTTAGTTTTACGTTACATATAGGAGGTAATTATGGAGACAAAAAAATCGAGTGGCATGTTTGCAGTTATTGCCGCACTGATTGCGAATATTTTAGTAGCGATTAGTAAATTTGTTGGTTTTGCTTTAAGTGGTAGTACCGCTATGATGAATGAAAGTATCCACAGTGTCGTGGACTGTAGTAATCAGGTATTATTACTTTTTGGGAATAAGCGCGCTTCTCGTGGACAAAGTGCGTTACATCAATTTGGAGAAGGCCGTGCAAAATACTTTTTTAGTACAATTGTTGCAACGATGCTCTTTTTTGGTGGGGGTGCGTTAGGCGTAATGGAGGCTATTCAGAAGTTACTGCATCCCTCTCATGAAGTAGAAAATGTGACTATTGTCATTGGTATTTTAATTTTTGGTTTGCTTGTGGAAGGTAGCTCGTTGCGTGTAGCGATGAAAGAAATCAAAGAATTGAATACAGAGAAGTTATCGCTCTTAAAATTTTTGCGAGAAAGTCGTCACAGTGAAATTTTAATTATTTTTACGGAAGACTTTTGTGCGGTTATTGGTTTGTGTTTAGCTTTGGTGGGGACCCTTTTAACGATGGTAACTGGGATTGCTGCATTTGATGCTATCAGTGGTTTACTGATTGGTTTACTATTAATGTGTGCAGCCATTTTCTTAGCGAAAGAATTTTATAGTTTGATTATAGGTGAAAGTGTGACCGCTACAGATTTAGCAAAAATTAAAACCGCATTTGATCGGGCGGATGTTGAAAAACTAATTGATGTAAAAACCGTTCATTTAGGCCCAACTGAAATTTTAGTAGCGGCAAAAATTGATGTGGTAGAACCAATGGAAGAAGATGCACCTGATGTTGTGAATGCGATTGAACGAGACATTCGCAGTAAAATGCCTGATAAAAAAATCTATATCTATATTGAAGTTGACGATTATGATGTGAATTACGTTCGTAAATAACAAATGAAAGAATAACTTTAAAAAACAATATGGGGGAAGAAACGATGCAAGAGGCAATTATAACAAGTACAGTAGATTTAACCAGTGGTGGTTGCAACGCCTGTGGTTTAGTGGAAGATACCGTCTACACATTAGCAATGAATGGAGTGGACATTCCGTTAGATGGCTTGACTGTTGCTCATCTAGTTTCTGCTGTTGTTGCCAGAAATGGATTTAAACAGGAGCTGCAAATGGATATGCTAGATGACGAATATATCCTTTATCGAAAAGAAGACACAGCAGTAACCTTTAAAGAAACGTACAATCATTTAAGCTACGATAACGGTTCTGAAAAAATCCAATCTAAAAATAAACTGGAAGATTTACCAAAACTTTTTGAACAAGTCAATCAAATCCTAACAACTGTTTTTGGAATTGAAACTGTCAATTTTATTATAGAATAAAGTACAAAATAGAACAGAAATTGGACAATCAATGAGTGAAAGAGATTGTCCAATCTCTGTTTTTTAATGTATAAATAGAAAATAAAGACAAAAAATGATTAAGTTAAGTGAACGCCTTTATCGACATAAATGATGTCACCGACCACACCACTAGCTAGTTCACTGACTAAAAAGGCACAAGTGTTTCCGACTTCTTCAATGGTTACACCTGTTTTATCTGGTGTCCGCTCATTAGAAATACTAATCAATTGATCGTAGTCTTTTACACCAGTCACAGCCAATGTTTTAATCGCTCCTGCGGAGATTCCGTTGACACGAATTTTATCTGCAGCTAATTCAAAAGCTAAATATTTCACGGCAGTTTCTAAAGAAGCTTTAGCAATCCCCATCATATTGTAGTTAGGAATCGCACGTTCGGAACCTAAATACGTCAATGTGACAATTCCTGAACCAGGATTTAAAAAAGGTTTCGCATAATGAGTGACTGCTAAAAGAGAGTAGCTACTAATATCTTGTGCTAATAGGAAACCATCACGAGTGATGTCACTAACGTTTCCAGACAATTCTTCTTTTTTGGCAAAAGCAATCGCATGGACTAGTCCATCGATTGTGCCCACTTCGTTTTTAATTGTTTCAAAGGCTGCTTGAATGGACGCATCAGAAGCAACATCGCACTCCACCAACAAATCATTTTCATCTGCTAATTTAACCACTTGCTTTTTCATGCGTTCGTTTTGATACGTATAAATAACATTAGCCCCTTGATCTTTTAATGCTTTTGCACAGCCCCAAGCAATACTTTTTTTGTTGGCAACACCCATTACGACGACATTCTTATTTTGTAAAAACATATAAAATCTCCTTTAATAAAAAATTTTTGTTGATAGAATAGGCTTTTCTTCATCAAAATGTAAAAGTTACATTTATTGAGTTGACGAATAAAATTTCAACTGGTATTATCTGTGTGAGAATGATAACAAAATCTTCTCAATTTTCTAATCTTGAAAAAAACAGACATTTTTCCTGATGTCTGAATTATTAACCAAAATACTTTGAAAGTCAAACTATTTTTCTTATTTTTTGAGAAAAAGTGCTGGAAACCGCATGAAATAATAGTTTGATAATCAAAATAAACTCGGAGGTACAGTATGAAAAGAGTGGTCATAACCGGCATGGGTGCCGTAACACCATTAGGCAATACCGTAAAAGAATTTTGGCATAATCTAGTGGATGGCAAGCTAGGAATTGGTAAAATTACTAAATTTGATTCTGAAGATACTGGGGTAGCTTTGGCTGGTGAAGTGAAAGAGTTTGACCCAAGTGCTGTTTTAGAACGCAAAGAGCAAAAAAGAATGGACTTATTTTCTCAATATGGCTTGGTCGCTGCTTTAGAAGCGTGGGAAATGAGTGGTTTAACAGAAGCAACGATTGACCCGACTCGTTTAGGTGTGATTGTCGGTAGTGGGATTGGCGGGATGACTACCTTACAAGACCAAGTACGGGTAATGGATAAAAAAGGCGCAAAACGCGTAACACCATTTTTCGTGCCTATGGTAATTGCTAATATGGCAGCGGGAAATATTTCGATTCGTCTAGGTGCAAAAGGACCTTCTCAAACTATCGTGACTGCTTGTGCTTCTGCGACGAATGCGATTGGTGAAGCTTTTCGCACGATTAAATATGGTTTAGCGGACATGATGGTAACTGGTGGCACAGAAGCCACAGTATGTGAAATTGGGATTGCAGGCTTTGCAGCATTGAATGCTTTAAATACAACAGAAGATGCGACTCGGGCTTCGATTCCTTTTGATAAAGAACGAAAAGGTTTTGTGATGGGTGAAGGCGCAGGAATGCTGGTTTTAGAAGAACTCGAGCATGCACAGAAACGTGGCGCAACTATCTACGGCGAAATTGTTGGCTATGGCAGCAACTGTGATGCTAGCCACATGACCGCTCCTTTAAAAGACGGTAGTGGCGCGGCGGCTGCGATGGAAATGGCGATTGCGGAAGCAGGGATTACGCCGGAACAAATTGGGTATATCAATGCTCATGGTACGTCAACCCCAGCGAATGACGCTGCGGAAACAACGGCCATCAAACGTGTCTTTGGTGAGCGAGCATCGCAAATTCCAATTTCAAGTACAAAGAGTATGACTGGACATTTATTGGGCGCGGCTGGCGGTATCGAAGCGATCGCTTGTGTGCAAACATTGCAAGAAGGAAAAGCTCATCCGACAGTAGGCTACCAAGTTGCTGATCCAGATTGTGATTTAGATTATGTCACAGAAGGTGCACGTGACATTACAGCGGACTATACAATTAGTAATTCGTTTGGCTTTGGTGGCCATAATGGTGTAATTTGCTTGAAGAAATGGGAGGAAAACTAGTATGAAAAAAGTAATGACTGCAACAGAAATTATGGAAATGATTCCTAATCGCTATCCGATTTGTTATATTGATTATGTGGATGAAATTATTCCAAATGAAAAGATTATTGCAACAAAAAATGTGACAATTAACGAAGAATTTTTCCAAGGACATTTCCCTGGAAATCCAACAATGCCAGGCGTTTTGATTATTGAAGCATTGGCACAAGTAGGTTCGATTTTAATCTTAAAAATGGATCAATTTGAAGGTGAAACGGCCTATATTGGCGGTATCAACAAGGCCAAATTCCGTCAAAAAGTGGTCCCTGGTGATGTCTTGAAATTACATTTTGAAATCGTCAAATTACGTGACTTTGTCGGCATCGGCAAAGCGACTGCTTACGTGGAAGATAAAAAGGTCTGCGAATGTGAATTGACGTTTATTGTGGGACGATAAGAATCAATCAATTTTGGATACGTTAGTTTCCCTAAGAAAAGGAATAAGTATATTGGCTTATTCCTTTTTAAATTTATATAAATAACACTAACGCAAAAAAACATGCTATAATCATAAAAAGCTTATGTGAAGGTGGTAAGCTTATGAGTAAAACAATTTACAGGAGGGTTTTTCTTTTGGATATTTCAGTAGAGTTTTCGGGACATAAATTGGCGAATGTGTTAATGAACGCATCAGGCATTCATTGTATGACAATTAAGGAAATGGACGAGTTAGCGGCTTCTCAAGCAGGTGCTTTTGTCGCTAAGACGGCAACACCTAATCCTCGTCAGGGCAATGAGGAGCCACGGTATTTTGATACACCATTAGGAAGTATTAACTCAATGGGCTTGCCTAATTTAGGGATTGATTATTATTTAGATTATCAGATTGCACGTCAAAAGGAATTTCCTGAGGAGTTACGCTTTTTATCTGTATCTGGTATGAATTATGAGGAAAATATCGCTATTTTAAAAAAAGTGCAAGAAAGTGAATACACAGGAGTGACAGAATTTAATTTGTCTTGTCCCAATTTACCTGGTAAACCGCAAATTGCTTATGATTTTGAATTAACAGAAAAGCTTTTAACAGAAGTTTTCCAATTTTTTACTAAACCATTAGGTGTAAAATTACCCCCATTTTTTGATATTGCACATTTTGACACAATGGCTGAAATTTTAAATAAATTCCCTTTAGTATACGTGAATAGTATTAATAGCATCGGTAATGGTTTATATATTGACAGTGACAAGGAAGAAGTGGTCATTAAACCAAAAGGAGGCTTCGGTGGACTGGGCGGCGAATATGTCAAACCAACAGCGTTAGCCAATGTTCGTGCGTTTGCGCAACGTTTGAAACCAGAAATCAAAATTATTGGAACGGGCGGTATTACATGCGGAAAGGATGTTTTTGAGCATCTTTTATGTGGTGCGACATTAGTACAAGTTGGCACACAATTGCATCAAGAAGGTCCACAAGTTTTTGAACGTCTAGCCAAAGAATTACAAGAAATCATGGCAGCAAAAGGTTATGAAAGTATTGAAGAATTTCGTGGGAAATTGAAAGAGATGTAACAAAAAACCGTCAAGAAATTTTCTTGACGGTTTTTTGTTATTTCACAGCCTTAACATTTTCCATAAAGGCTTCCAAATATTCAGGTTGTGTTAATTGTTGATTACAGGTGTCGCTATCATGGCAAATGTAATTGCCTTTTTTCGTGTAGGTTCCGTCGCCGCCTGATTTGGTGGTAGCTAGGAACATAGACACATTCGTGATTGTTTGACAGATGGAGCAAACACCTTTAACAATGGTGGGTGAAAGGGTGCCGTGGACGCCGATTAATTTATTTTCTCGATAAGCTAAGATAAATTTTTTCTGAGTCCCAGCGTCGTTCCAACCGACATAGGTATTGTTCCGTAAATCCATGTTTTCCCACTCAGGAATCTTTAACTTTTTCACTTTGCGAAAGACTTTCGTGACTTGTGGTGTTGAAGGTTCTTTAAAGGGCAACACGGTTTCTTTTAATTCATCTAAATATTTTTCAGCACGTGCGCGTGTTAAACGACGATCCATCACTTTGTCCAACAAAATCGTAACAGCAGGGTGTTCTTCTGGAAATAACCCATTGATTTTTTCGGCACATAGGGCCTGGACAGTTTTGACAGTCGTAGCATCGTTAACAGACGTATAGGTGTTCATTAACACAGCGACTTGTTCTTTAATTATGTTAAATTGGTAAGGTTGAATAGTTGGGTTCATGATTTTAAATTCCTTTCAAATAGACCGAGTACATACGCTGAAAGGCAATTTGTCTCACCAACGTATGTTTAGTGACAGACAACCTCATGTGTTTTTGATAAAGATAGCGTTTGACGTATCATATCATCACCCCCTTTAATGATTGATTTTTTCTATGTAAAAAGTGAAAATAATTGATGAAAGCTTGGTAATTCTAACGCAATTCAAGAAAAAAGGCAAGTTAAACTCGTTTTATTTCCCAATTCAATGTCTGGGGAGTGATAAACTTCTAAAAAAGATACGTGATTTCCTAGATTAATCCTAGGTTATTTGCTACAATAATGAAGAATTAACCAGAGAAAAGGAGAAATTACAATGATTGCAGCAAGCGATTTAAAAGCCGGTATGACTTTTGAGCAAGACGGCAAATTAATTAAAGTAATGGAAG
This sequence comes from Enterococcus sp. GC34, assembly GCF_040886645.1. Classification (NCBI taxonomy): domain Bacteria; kingdom Bacillati; phylum Bacillota; class Bacilli; order Lactobacillales; family Enterococcaceae; genus Enterococcus; species Enterococcus sp. GC34. The sequence goes on along the minus strand of NZ_JBFOEF010000008.1, from coordinate 145,184 downwards.
CTAGCCACCACAAACCAGGTAAAGGTAACACGGTTATGCGTATGAAATTAAAAGATGTTCGTACGGGTTCAACAACAGATACAACAATGCGCCCAGATGAAAAAGTGAAAAAAGCGCACATCGATACAAAACCGGTTCAATATTTATACAGCCAAGATGATATGGCTATTTTCATGGATTTAGAAACATATGAACAATATGAAGTACCAACTGCTTTAATTGAAGAAGAACTAAAATATTTATTAGAAAATATGGAAGTAAAAATTCAATTTTATGGTGAAGAAGTCATTGGTTTAACTTTACCAACAACGGTAATCTTACGTGTTGCTGAAACGCAACCTTCAATCAAAGGCGCAACAGTAACTGGTTCTGGTAAACCTGCTACAATGGAAACAGGATTAGTTGTTAACGTTCCAGATTTTGTTGAAGCAGACGAATTATTAGAAATCAATACTGCGGAAGGTACGTATTTAAAACGTGCTAAATAAGTAGCAGAAAAACAGAAGGCTAGCCTTCTGTTTTTTTTTGGTCTATTAATTCTTTTACCTATAAGAAAACCATTGGTGTGATAGGAAATAGCAATCGTTAGAATCGTTGACACTAGAAAATGGGAAATGGTATAGTTTGGTCAACACATGACGAAGGAGGAAATCAACCATGACGAAAAAACAAGCTAGCCTTTTTTTAGAAACGGAAAGCTGTTGTTGTATGGTGCAAAATAGTGCAGCATACTCTTTTGTGATGGGGAAAACCTCCGTTATTTCTGAAAAATTGCCTAACACGATTCCTCTCTGAATCTAGACAACCAGAAATAAACAAAAAAGGTGCTGATGCGATCAGCACCTTTTTGTTTTATGTACATGTATTAGAAGGAGGAATTCGCTATGATTGTTCAGTCAATTTTAGACACAATCGGAGCAACACCATTATTTGAATTTACAAGTGAACAATATCCTATGCCAGAAGGCACTAAAATTTATGCGAAACTAGAATATTTGAATCCAGGTGGCAGCGTCAAAGATCGGCTTGGTGTGCATCTTCTCAAAGAAGCAATGAAAACGGGAAAGATAAATCAAGCCACAACAATTATTGAACCGACAGCGGGGAATACAGGGATTGGCCTGGCATTAGCAGCCAGTCAACTGGGCCTCAAGACAATCTTTGTTGTGCCAGAAAAATTTAGTCAGGAAAAACAACAGCTGATGCAAGCGTTAGGTGCTAAAATTGTCCCTTCGCCAACAGAGCAAGGGATTGTCGGAGCGATAACTAGTGCTCTAGACTTAGCCAAGGAAATTCCTAATAGTTACGTGCCGTTACAATTTGAAAATCCGGATAATCCTGCTGCTTACTACGAAGGATTAGGACCTGAAATTGTTCAAGACCTAGGCGGGAAGATTACTAGCTTTGTCGCAGGTTTAGGCAGTGGTGGAACATTTGCAGGTGTTGGCAGATATCTCAAAGAACAAAATAGTAAGACGCAATTATGGGGCGTGGAGCCAGAAGGTTCAATTTTAAATGGCGGACCTGCACACGGACATGAAATCGAAGGTATTGGCGTGGAGTTCGTGCCGCCTTTTCTTAAACAGATTCCTGTGGACGGCTTTTATACCATTTCAGACGAGGATGGTTTTTTCTGGGTCAAACAATTAGCCAAGAAAAGCGCTTTGCTGGTGGGAAGCTCCAGCGGCGCAGCGTTTGCGGCGGCATTAAGAGAGGCGCGCCGCTTACCAGCAGGCAGCACAATTGTAACTATTTTTCCTGACGGTAGTGACCGTTATTTATCAAAAAATATTTATTCTTAGGAGGAAAACTTTTATGAAATTCAATACCAAATTAATTCATGGCGGCATTAGTAAAGATACAACAACAGGTGCAGTGAGTGTTCCTATTTATCAAACATCAACCTTTGAACAAAATGGCGTGGGCCAGCCCAAAGAATATGAATATTCTCGTTCAGGTAATCCCACACGTCACGCGTTAGAAACCTTAATTGCTGAGTTAGAAGGTGGGAGCCATGGCTTTGCGTTTAGCTCAGGCTTAGCTGGTATCCATGCAATCATTTCTATGTTTGGACCCGAAGATCATATTTTATTAGGTGACGATGTCTATGGGGGGAGTTTCCGTTTATTGGATAAAGTATTTGTGGCAAATGGGTTAAGCTACACGATTGTAAACGCCAGTGACTTATCAACAATTGAAGCCGCAATTCAGCCAAATACAAAAGCCTTGTTTTTGGAAACACCAAGTAATCCACTGTTAAAAATTACAGATATTGAAGCGGCGGCTAAGCTTGCTAAAAAACATCAGTTGTTAACTATTGTCGATAATACATTTGCGACGCCTTATTTTCAACGGCCGTTAACGTTAGGTGCTGATATTGTGGTTCACAGCGGGACAAAATATTTAGGGGGCCATAGTGATGTAGTTTCTGGTTTAGTCGTAACGAATCATCCAGAAAGCGCAGAAAAGATTGCTTTTTTACAAAATGCGATTGGCGCTGTTTTAGGACCACATGATAGTTGGTTGGTCCAACGTAGTTTAAAAACATTAGGCGTCCGGATGGCAGCGCATGCCCAAAATGCTCAAAAAATCGCAGAATTTTTAGAAGCGCATCCAGCTGTAGCAACGGTGTATTATCCAGGACTAGCGAGTCATCCTGGTCACGAAATTGCACAAAAACAGATGTCGGGGTTTAGTGGTATGATTTCTTTTGAATTAGCCAAGGATGAGCAAGTCGTTCCTTTCGTAGAAACGTTGGAAATTTTTACTTTAGCGGAAAGTTTAGGTGGCGTAGAAAGTTTAATTGAAGTACCTGCCATTATGACTCACGCATCTATTCCCAAAGAAAATCGTGAAGCTGTGGGAATTAAAGATGGACTCATTCGTTTATCTGTAGGAATTGAAGCAGTCGAAGATTTATTGGCTGATTTAGAAAAGGGATTACAAGCATAAACAAAAGGCCCTCGTCTTTAGACGAAGGCCTTTTGTTTATAATTCTTCTCCATTCGTAGCAATCACTTGTTGATACCAAGCAAACGATTTTTTCTTTCGCCGTTCCAACGTTCCGTGACCATCGTTGTCCTTATCTACATAAATGAAGCCATACCGTTTCTTCATTTCGCCTGTACTAGCACTCACTAAATCGATGAATCCCCAAGGTGTGTAGCCCATCAAATCAATGCCGTCATACGCAACGGCTTCTTTCATCATCTCAATATGTTCACGTAAATAAGCGATTCGGTAAGTGTCGTTAATCGTTCCGTCTGGTTCTAGCTCATCAATAGCACCAAAGCCATTTTCAACAATAAAGAGTGGTAATTCATACCGATCATTGAACCAATTCATTGCATAGCGTAAGCCCATAGGATCGATTTGCCAACCCCAATCAGATGTTGCTACATAAGGATTTCGCACCAAGTCTTTTGCTTCATTGTAGTCAAAAGTAGGGGCCTTTTCTGCACCTTTCACAGCAAACGACATGTAATAGCTAAAGCCAATATAATCAACACAGCCATTAGCCAAATCAGTTAAATCTTCTTCTGTGACATCTAATGAAATGTTTTTTCGTTTCAAATAGCATTGAATTGCACTTGGATAATGACCGCGGACATGAACATCGGTAAACCAATAACGTTTTTTCATTGCGCTAACACTCATCATCATATCCTCAGGATTACAAGAATAAGGATAAATAGGCACCATCGCAATCATACAGCCAATTTGGAAGTCGGGATTGATAGCGTGGCCAATTTTCACTGCACGTGCGCTAGCGACTAGTTCATAATGAGCAGCCTGATACATAATTGCTTCGCGGTCTTCTCCTTCCTGGTAAGCAATACCAGAGTTAGTAAAAGGTGCAAAATCTTCTTCATAATTGGCTTGGTTGTTAATTTCGTTAAAGGTCATCCAATATTTGACTTTTTTCTGGTAACGAGTGAAACAGACTTCAGCAAATTTGACAAAAAAATCAATGACCTGGCGATTGCGAAATCCGCCATATTTTGTGACTAAATGATAAGGCATTTCAAAGTGAGACAGTGTCACGACTGGCTCAATGCCATTTTTCAAACACTCGTCAAAAAGTGCATCATAAAAACGAAGACCTTCTTCATTGGGCGTTTCTTCATCTCCGTTAGGAAAAATTCGTGTCCAAGCAATAGAGGTTCGGAAACAATTTAAACCGAGTTCTTTGAATAGTTGAATATCTTCTTGATAGCGATGGTAAAAATCAATCGCTTCATGGTTAGGATAGTGTTCATCCGGTAAAACGCCTGCGGTAATTTTACGAGGGACGCCATGTGCACCAGCAGTCATTACATCCGCCACGCTCACCCCTTTACCGCCTTGGTCCCAGCCTCCTTCTAATTGATGAGCAGCGACAGCGCCGCCCCAAAGAAAATCATTTTTCAAAATTGACATATCGTTTCAGTCCTTTGTTCAAATTTTTATACGTTTTGTGCTTCGACTTTTTCAAGGGTTTCTTCAGTAATCGGTTGATTGGTTTCTTCTGCGTAATTAAGTGCATCCATTTTTTTAGCAAACGGTAAATAGATAAAGAAACTCATCGTTAGTACCACTACTTGAAGCAACGCTGCTTGCCAACCACCAACTAAAAGTCCAGAAATGATTGGAGGAGTAGTCCAGGGAACTTGTACCGCAGTAAAGAGAGGAACCAGTCCTGTGTACAAGGCAAAATATGTCACAACAGAAGAAACAATCGGTGTGATAATGAATGGCACAGCCATGATTGGGTTCATCACGATAGGTGTAGCAAAGACAATTGGCTCGTTAATATTGAAAACAGCTGGCCCAATTGAAAGCCGACCTAATTGCTTAAACTGCGCTGATTTGGCAAAGAAAACCATGAACACGACTAACCCGATTGTCATGCCCGCACCAGTGACCGTTAAAAATTGATCTAAAAATTGTTGTGTAACAATATGGCCACCATTAGCCAGTGTTAAGTCTTTTCCAGATTTCAAAATTTCGGTGTTTTCTAAAGAGTTTGCTTGTAAAATAGGGCCCATGATACCGCCAACGATTGTTGACCCGTGAACACCAAAAAACCAAAAGAGCGGAATGACAAAACCTAATAGTAATGCGCCACCTAGTGAATCTGTGACTCCTTGAAGTGGTGATTGTAGCACTTCGTAAATAAAGTCAAAGAATGTCGTATTGAAGACTTTATCTAGAAGAATGAAAATTAGCATTGCACCAGTTACAATGACGCTGGCAGGAATTAACGCAGTAAAGGAATTGGCCACATTTTCTGGTACAGCTTCTGGTAATTTGATACGAATATCATGACGTAAAAACCAACTATATACAACGCCGACTAACCAACCAACAATAATAGCTGTAATCATCCCTTTGCCAGCTGTCCAATCTTTGTTGATGACATTGCCAACTACTGCGCCAGAAACCGCATCTTTGACTTCAGATGACATAAACAAAATGAAAACCACCATGGCAATCATACCCGCTGGGAGGCCTTCAAATCCCTCGCTTTTTACATACGAGTAGGCAATACCGATGACCGCAAATAACGACATAATCGCAAAAGATGCACCATATGCTTGATTGAAATAAACGGCCAGGCCACTTGCGTTAACCCATTCAGAAATAGCTGTAACTGGGAAATTCGCTAATAGAAGAAACACGGAACCAACAATGGTAAAAGGCATCGTGTAAAGCATCCCGTTCCGTAAGGCAGTAATTGCTTTGGTATTGACGAATTTTAGTACTGGAGGTAATAATTTCTCGTTAATCCATTCGTTCATAAAAATCTCTCCTTTGAAGAATAATATAAATGCAAATGTATCCGTTTACATATTTACTATATAAGCTTATTTGAAGAAAAAATAGACTTTTGCCTGAATGAGAAACATGTACCAAGAAAAAAAACACAAAAGCTCATGCTGTTTTAGACAGCATGAGCTTTTGTGAAAAACAACTAGGAAGGTGTTTCATCTAGTTCCTTTAAAAGTTGACTTGCTTGATGAGCTAGGAGTTCAATTAAAGCAATGACAGGGATTTGAGTGGTTGTATTGACTGATTTATCTGCAAATGGAGAACGTTCGTCGGGCATATAATAGGAGATGTTGTAGTCAGCCAAGCGGGCAATAGTTGAATGTTGATTGTTGGTAATGCTTAGCACTTTGGCGCCAGCTGTTTTAAAGTCGGTCATTTGTTTAATCATTTCATTGGTTTCCCCAGATACAGACAGAATCAAGGCTAATGTATTTTCAAATCCGCGCTTGGGGATAGGCGTAAAGGGGTCAGCAATACTGTAAGAATTGATATTTAAGTTGGCAAAATAACGACTGCCATAACTACCTAAAATTCCGCTGGTACCAATGCCAGTAAAGGCAACGTGACGTGCTTGAACAATCATTTGAATTGCTGGACGAAGCATTTCGTAATAGGTTTCTTGGTTTAATTTTTTCAAAAAAGCATCGACGTGAACCGTGGCATCATAAAAATTTTCAAATGTTTGTGTTTGTTTTGCTTCTTCTTTCACTGCATATTTTAATTCGGAAAAACCAGCATAGCCCATTTTGTTACAAAATCGTAGAATCGTTGAGGTGGAGACATGACAGGAAGTAGCCAGTTGGCGAATGGTCTGTTGAGGGATTTGGTGCAGATGTTCCAATACATAATGGTAAACGAGCATTTCTAATTCATTCAAGGTCTGAACCTTCTCTAAATCAAACAAAGTAATCCTCCTTTATATAAAAACTGAATATGTTATTTTTTTGTGTAAATCAAATAAACCAATTCTTATTTTTCTTGAAAAAAATGTAAAATAACTCAATAAAAAGTTTCTTATTTCCTATTTTACAAAAAGTAGCCCAATTATCCTAGTTTTTCTCTTTTTTCTTTTAAAAATAACAATGCGCACCCCTAGAGTTTTTTGTGAAAACAAGCTAAAATAGATAAGAAGAGAAAAGGAGGCGTTGATGTGGCACGGGAAGTAATTTTATTTATTGCAGCGAGTATTGATGGTTTCATTGCGGACAAAGCGGGCGGTGTTGCTTGGTTAGAAGAGAATATTCGTGGCGATGAAGAAGATCGTAGTTACGATGAAATGTATGAAAAAATAGACACTGTGGTAATGGGGCGGACTACTTATGATCAAGTGACACAAGAATTGTCCCCAGATGTGTATTTTTATGAAGACAAGCATTCTTATATCATTACCTCTCATCCAGAACCATCAACTGCTTCAAGAACTTTTACAAAGGAAGATCCCGTCACATTAATTCGTCGTCTCAAAGAAGAAGACGGCGCGGGAATTTGGATTGTTGGAGGCCCGAAAGTGGTTCAACCGCTTTTGGCAGCTGATTTAATTGATACCTTCATTTTGACGACAATACCACTGTTTCTGGGTGAGGGCATTGCTCTATACGAGACAATGGCTCAATCAATTCCAGTTCGTTTAAAACAGGTTTATCAAAAAAATGAGTTGGTTTATTCGATTTATCAACGTGAAAACAAAAATTAAAAAATAATTATTCGGTTGGGCAAGTTGCTTTCAAGGTTTTGAGTTTCTCATAGGGCGAGAGGAACAAAGCAACAGTTGTCTAGCCGTTTGTGTTGTTTTTGATTGACAAAGAAATGGTAGAGGAGAAAAAAATGAAACATCAGATCAAAAAAAGGTTGTATATTTCACCTGTTCAAACAATTGTCTTAGGCTTTTTTTTATTAATTGTTGTAGGCACAATCTTATTAATGATGCCTTTTTCTGCACAAGCTGGACAAAAAACGCAATGGATTGATGCTTTTTTCGTGGCAACTTCCGCCGTCTGTGTTACAGGGCTTTCGCCTTTGAATACGGCGGAACATTGGAGTCCTATCGGGCAAGTTATTATTATGATTTTGATTGAATTAGGCGGCTTAGGCTTTTTAACCGTTGCCACGATTTTCTTTAGTTTGCTGCGGAAAAAAGCGTCACTAAGTGTACGGATGTTGTATCAAGAAGCTTTAAATGTTAGTGAAGTTTCCGGAGTTTTTCGTTTAATGAAATATATTATGAAGTTTGCGGCCATTATTCAATTACTTGGAGCCTTCTTGTTGTCCTTTCAATTTGTGCCAACATTTGGGTGGAAAAAAGGGTTGTTTTTTAGTCTCTTCCATGCCGTTTCGGCATTTTGTAATGCTGGCTTTGATTTGCTAGGGGATAGTATGGTTCCTTATCAAAATTCGCCTTATCTTTTACTAGTCATTAGCTTTTTAATTATAGCTGGTGGCTTAGGATTTATTGTGTGGCGCGATATTTTTGCAATGATTAAAGGTTATAAAAATAAAATTAAGCACCGTGTTAGTATTCATACACGCCTTGCTTTAACGGTGACCGCCACCTTTTTAGTCTTAGGGACCGTTATTTTTTACATTTCGGAATATCGCCATTTTCCAGCTGACATGTCTTTTTGGCAGCGTCTTGTCAACAGTTGGTTCTTGTCGGTTACACCAAGAACGGCTGGCTTTTATTCAGTTGATTATTTGAAAATGAGTAATCCAGGCCTGATTGTCACGATTTTGTGGATGTTTATTGGTGGCACTTCAGGATCAACCGCTGGCGGCTTGAAAACCACTACGTTTGGTGTGTTATTTTTACAATTTCGTGCAATTTTTAAAGGGAAACAGCGAGTGGAATTCCATGAACGCACAATTCCTGAGCGAGTAGTGCTTCAAGCGTTTACTTTGTTCTTCTTGGCAACTTTTTTATGTGTAACTGCTTCGGTTATTCTCTCGTTTACAGAAACATTACCTTTAAAAAACGGGATTGAGTATATCGTTTTTGAAGTGGTTTCTGCATTTGGAACGGTTGGTTTAACAATGGGGTTAACACCAGATTTAACTGTTTTTGGTAAACTGGTGATTATTTTTCTAATGTTCGTCGGTCGTGTGGGTGTGTACACGGTGTTATTGTCATTAATTAAGAAAGGCTTGGAAAGTCAGTCGAAAGTTCAATATCCAAAAGAATCAGTGATGATTGGTTAATAGAGAAAGAGGGAAATAGAATGGAATTTTTAGGTATTTTATGTTTGATTTTAATTACAACGACTTTAGCAGGTGTTGCTTGTAAAAGAGTAGGAATTCCTGCGGTAATTGGGCAATTGCTAGTAGGGATTGTGTTAGGTCCAGCGATGTTAAATATTGTGCATCAAGATGTGTTTGTGCATGACTTTTCAGAAATTGGTGTCATTATGTTGATGTTTATTGCTGGAATGGAATGTGAATTGGAATTATTGAAAAAATATGCGAAACCTAGTGTCATGGTTGCTATTTTGGGCATCGTTTTACCGGTTGGTTTTACTATGTTGATTGGTCAGCTGTTTGCTTTTTCTTGGAAAGAAGCTTTTTTCCTTGGGTTAGTTTTAGCAGCAACGTCGGTCAGCATTTCAGTAGAAGTATTAAGAGAGTTGAATGTTTTAAGTAGTAAAGAAGGTGCAACGATTCTTGGAGCTTCTGTCGTTGACGATATCGTGGTCGTGATTATTTTAAGCGTCGCTGTCGGCATGATTGGTGCAAGTACAGGCGGCAATACAGAAGTCAGCTTTATTGTTAAGTTAATTGAACAAGGCTTATTCTTTATTGGGATTTTCTTTTTGGTCCGCTTTATTGCTCCCTATTTACTACGTTTAAGTCAAAAAATGAACATTGGGTCGTCTGTTATTATCATGTCATTGATTATCTGTTTGGGCATGGCTTATTTGGCTGATTTAGTTGGTTTAAGTTCTGTCGTAGGTGCCTTTTTTGCAGGGATTGCTGTGGGACAAACGGATGCAAAAACAGAAATTGATTTCAATATTGAAGCTATTGGCTATGCCGTGTTTATTCCCGTCTTCTTTGCCAGCATTGGCTTATCAGTGACATTTAACACGTTAGGAAAGGATTTACCTTTTATTTTGGTAATGACGATTATGGCGATTTTAACGAAATTACTGGGCGGCGCCTGGGGAGCGAAAATGGTTGGTTTCTCCAATACAAGTTCTTTAATGGTCGGTGCTGGGATGGTTTCGCGTGGGGAAATGGCATTAATCATTGCGCAAATTGGCTACCAATCTAAATTACTTTCAGAAGCGTATTATACGAGCATGATTGTGGTAATTATCTTAACGACCTTAGTTGCACCGTTCTTATTGAAATACTTTGTTAAAAAACAAGAATCTGCGTTGCAATAAAAAAAGATGAGCAGAAGTTGTTGACAAAAAAATAAAATAGCTATATGATGAGTTCAAGATAAACGACTACGTTTGTAGTCAATAACCTTGAACTCTTTTTTTATTGATGAAGGAGGAATTTAACGAGTATGGCAAAAGATAAATTAGCGACAATTACAGATGCAGAGTGGGAAGTCATGCGGGTTATTTGGACCCAAGGCAAGACCACGAGTCGTGAAGTGCATACACTTTTAAATGAGAAGAAAGAATGGAAATCAACGACCGTCAAGACGTTACTAAGTCGTTTAACAGATAAAGGGTTAGTTGGAACGGAGAAAGCAGGCAATAAATATATTTATTATCCGCTAGTAGAAGAACGTCGGAGCGTTGAAACGGTGGCAGACGAACTTTTAGCCAAGGTGTGCAGCCGTAAAGTTGGTTCCGTGGTAGAAACAATTTTAACAGAGAGTCAGTTGAGTTATGACGATTTGGATCGATTAGAGGAACTCTTGAAAGAGAAGCGCAAGACGGCGGTTGAATCCGTCCCTTGCAACTGTATTCCTGGTCAATGCCAATGTCATTTAATTTAAAAAGGAGTGAAAAAAATGGAAAGTAAAACGTTTGATATTGAAGGGATGAGCTGTGCTTCCTGTGCCCAAACGATTGAAAAGGCTACGGCGAAGTTACCTGGGATGGCAAAGGCAAGTGTCAATTTAGCTACGGAAAAATTAAGTGTCACGTATGATCAGACGGAAGTCACAGAAGAAGAAATTAAGGAAGCTGTGTCAGATGCTGGCTACAAGGCGATTAGCCCAACCCAGCAACGAACGTTTGCGATTGAAGGAATGAGTTGTGCTTCCTGTGCCCAAACGATTGAAAAAGCTGTGAACCAATTATCTGGTGTTCAACAAGCGATTGTTAATTTAGCCACGGAAAAACTGGTGGTTAGTTATGACGACCATCAAGTAACGAGTGCTGAAATTATCAAAGCAGTTACGGATGCAGGTTATCAGGCGACAGAAGAAGTCGCTGCCGGTGCAACAGCGGACCAAGATCGTGAAAAGAAACAAAAACATATTGCTGAGATGTGGCAACGTTTTTGGATCTCAGCGGTGTTTACAGTGCCACTTCTTTATATTGCGATGGGACACATGGTAGGCTTACCATTGCCGGATTTGTTGAATCCAATGACACATGCGACGGCCTTTGCAATGGTTCAATTGATTTTGACGTTACCCGTCCTATATGTCGGCAGAGAATTTTTCACAGTTGGTTTTAAAGCGTTATTTAAAGGGCATCCGAATATGTTTTCTTTGGTAGCTTTAGGAACCAGTGCTGCTTTTGTGTATAGTTTATATGGTACAGTCATGATATTCTTAGGAGACACAAGTTTTACAATGGCTCTTTATTATGAATCAGCGGGTGTTATTTTAACTTTAATTACATTAGGAAAATATTTCGAAGCTGTTTCAAAAGGGAAAACCTCAGATGCGATAAAAAAATTAATGGGTTTAGCACCGAAAACTGCCCATATTTTACGTGATGGCGCAGAAATTGAAGTGCCAGTTGATGCTGTTCAGTTGGATGACATTGTGATTGTTCGCCCAGGAGATAAAATCCCTGTTGATGGAGTGATTGTTTCAGGCAGTAGTTCTGTGGATGAAGCCATGTTAACGGGCGAAAGTTTGCCTGTTGAAAAGAAAGTCGGTGATGCAGTAATTGGTGCTAGCATCAATAAAAATGGCAGCTTTCAATTCAAGGCAACAAAAGTGGGAAAAGAGACGGCCCTTGCCCAAATCATTCAATTAGTGGAAGATGCGCAAGGCTCAAAAGCACCGATTGCACAATTAGCTGATAAAATTTCGGGTGTTTTTGTCCCAATCGTTATTGGTTTGGCTGTTCTTTCTGGCTTGGCTTGGTTCTTTTTAGGACAAGAGTCATGGATTTTCGCTTTGACAATTACCATTTCTGTGTTAGTGATTGCTTGTCCTTGTGCGCTCGGCTTGGCAACGCCGACTGCGATTATGGTGGGGACAGGTAAGGGCGCTGAAAATGGCGTTTTAATTAAAAGTGGGGATGCTTTAGAAACCACTCACAAAATTCAAACAATCGTGTTTGATAAAACAGGAACTATTACAGAAGGCAAACCGGTGGTTACGGATATTTTAGTTGCTGATTCAGCACTTTCAGAAGCTGAGTTACTAACATTAGCAGCTTCTGCAGAACAAGGATCAGAACACCCCCTAGGTGAAGCAATTGTGGGAGCGGCTAAAGAACGTCAATTGCCATTAGCAGAAGGAAGCGATTTTTCAGCGATTCCAGGTCACGGCATCCGTGTGACAGTCAACGAACGAGTCCTACTTTTGGGCAATATAAAATTAATGAAAGAAGAAGGCATTGAGCTATCAACGTTTGTTCAACAAGCGGATCGTTTGGCAGAAGAAGGGAAAACCCCAATGTTTGTGGCAAAAGATGGTTCGTTTGCGGGTATCATTGCGGTAGCAGATACTGTGAAGGATAGCAGTCAAACAGCCATTGCACGTTTGCATAAAATGGGGATCGAAGCCGTGATGATTACGGGAGACAACAAGCGTACTGCAGAGGCGATTGCGAAACAAGTAGGTATCGATCGTGTCTTAAGTGAAGTTTTACCAGAAGATAAAGCGTTAGAAGTGAAAAAACTACAAGCAGAAGGCAAAAAAGTTGCGATGGTGGGTGACGGTATTAATGATGCACCAGCACTTGCCCAAGCAGATGTGGGGATTGCTATTGGTTCAGGCACAGATGTTGCAATGGAATCGGCCGACATTGTGCTAATGCGTAGTGATTTAATGGATGTGCCTACAGCAGTTGAATTAAGTAAAGCGACCATCAAAAACATCAAAGAAAATCTTTTCTGGGCATTTGCCTATAATACATTAGGTATTCCAGTGGCTATGGGTGTGTTACACTTATTTGGTGGACCTTTGTTAAGTCCGATGATTGCAGCAGCAGCTATGAGTTTTAGTTCAGTCTCTGTCTTACTAAACGCCTTACGCTTAAAAGGATTTAAACCTTCGACGGTGAAAAGAACTAGTGGAAGTCAAAAATAAAATTGAAAAGGATGAAGTGAAATGGAAAAAACAGTAAAAATTGATGGGATGAAATGTGATGGCTGTGTTCAAGCGGTCACTGAAAAATTTAGTGGAATTGACGACGTAACGAATGTTGCGGTTCACTTGGCAGATCAAACAGCCGTTGTGACAGCAGATCGTGAAGTAAGCCAGGATGAACTGAATACCACGTTGGCAGATACAAAATTCAAGGTTGTCAGCGAATAACAAAAAAACAGGGCCTACCATCATGAGTAGACCCTGTTTTTTTGTTATGGAAGTTTTGCTTTGATTTCCTGATAAATCTTAGTTGTTTCTTGACCCTCACGCGCAGTATAATAATAAACTTTCTCCCGCGTTTCTATTTTCAGAATCGGATGACTTTTTGTATAAATTAGTAAATAAGCAGGTTTTCCAGCGACTTTAAATTCTCCTGTTAAGTAACTATCTGTCGCAGCACCCATTGTGCGGATGCGTTCTTGAGGTAAGTCATCAATCAAAGAAACAGCAGTGATTTGGTTAAAAGGAATTGACCTCGTTTTTGCTAATGGGGCAGATAACTCAATTTGTTTCTTTTCAATAGTTGCTTGAAAGGCATGACTAGAAAAATCATTTATAAACATTGGCACTGTGGCAAAGAACAGCACCGCAATCGTTAAAATACCAGTAGCGGCTAGAATAATTTTCCCAGCAGGCCGTCCTAGGTTAATAGATAAATTCATACCAATGCGATCAGGAACCATGATTTTGGGGTCCTTTGGATTGATATAAATCCCATACCGCCAATATTGATCGTCATCCCCATAGCGATAATCACCAGCCTGTAAAACGAATTGATCTTGTTTTTTGCGCATTGAAAATAGGTAGTAGAAGAGAAAGCCTACATAAACAAACAAAAGAATAAAATAACAAAAAGTAAGAGCCATCGCAACCGTATAATCAATGACAATTGTGAAAGTTGGTAAAATGGTTAGCGGTGCAAAAACTAAGGCGGATAAAACCATTAAAACAGACCAATGATGCCGAAATAAATCATTGATTTGCTGATTAATTTTTGAGTCACTAGTTAGCGGTTTGACAGGTAAGCGCGCAATAAAATAATAACCGCCAATGAACAAACTTAACATCAAAACAGTAATTAAGAAAAGAATCCAGGAACCAATCGCCGTTTGCAAGGAATAAAAGCCCCCAGCAAAAGTAAGAATAATCGCAGGTAAAAACCACCAAAATGAAATAAGTTTCTGGTTTTTATTTAAAACTAATTGCGTGTCGATTAAGAGAGGACGCTTAGGTAGCAACCAGCCGTTTTGCATTTTTAAAGCGGCCATTTTGCGAATATAAACAATTTGCAGATAGTAGCCACTGCCAATAAAACTAAATAAAAGTAACAGAAAAAGGAACAATAAAATCGAATCATAAGGAATAAATAACAAAGGTAAACTAAGAACACTAAAAACGGCTGCTAGTTGAACCAAGCGTTTTTTATAACGTTTTCGGATTGCTTGAACGCTGGGATCTTGTAGTTTATCTTCTGGTAAAGTATTTTCCAAAATAATATTTTTGTGAGGATTTGCATAAATCCCCATAGTAAATGCCATAAAAAAAGCGACAGAAACTAGGATGAAATAAAAGAATACCGCCATTATAATGCACGCCCTTTCGAATCAAAATTTTGATAAATTTTCTGAATAAGTGCTTGGATTTCTGCTTCGGATTGCTGATGTAAAAAACTTTCAGCCAACAGAAGTTCTAAACGCTCATGCAATTGCTGTTGCCAAACAGCGGTAGCAGGTAACTTTGCGGCAATTTTGGTGCCGTTACGACGGTCAGTCACAATATAACCTGATTGCTTTAACTTATTATAAGCTTTTGAAACAGTCATCATATTGACCCCGATTTCGTCCGCCAATTGTCGGATAGAAGGCAAACTTTCATTGGGAACCAGTTCACCTTTGGCAATGCCTACAATGATTTGATCAATGAGTTGCTGATAGATGGGCTGTTCGCTTTGTTCATCTATTTCTAAAAGCATCGAATCACTCCTGTCTTATTTGTGCTATCTGTATTATATATACTAATACAAAAAGAGTTGGAAAGCAAGGAATTTAGAGTAAATGGTTGTTTCTGTTTAAAGAGAAGCATATAATGAAGAAGAACGTAAAATGAAAGGACGATGAAAATATGACAGCAATTGAACCAAAATTAACAGAGAAATTCCATCAAGATTTCTTGAACAATAATAAACAAAATGCCTTACAACGTAGTGTAGTAAAAAATGGTATCAGCGCTTCAGGTGAATCTGTACAAGGAGCCGTGAATAACGTACCCGTCTTTTCAGTCGACTTAGCTACTGGAAAAGTGGCCAATCAAAAACAAAGCGGTCGCTGCTGGATGTTTGCGGCATTAAATACATTTAGACATAGAATGTTAAATGCGTTTCAATTAAAAGATTTTGAATTATCACAAAACTATACATTTTTCTGGGATAAATATGAAAAATCAAACTATTTCTATGAAAATATTATTGCAACAGCCGATCAACCGTTGACTAGTCGTAAAGTGGCCTTTTTATTAGCTACACCACAACAAGATGGTGGGCAATGGGATATGATCGTTTCAATTTTTGATAAATATGGCGTAGTGCCTAAAACGGCAATGCCTGAAAGCAGCAACAGTTCCAATTCACGTGATTTAAACAACTATTTAAATAAAAAATTACGCAAAGATGCAACAATTTTACGTAGTTTAATTGAAAAAGGCGCTTCTGCTGAAGAAGTCCAAAAAAACAAAGAAGCAATGTTACAAGAAATTTATAATTTCTTAGCAATCTCTTTAGGAACGCCGCCAGAAACCTTTGATTTTGAATACCGTGACGAAGAAAAAAATTATCATTTGGATCAAAATCTAACACCGCAAACATTCTTTGAAAAATACGTTGGCGTTAATTTACATGATTATGTAAGTATTATTAATGCTCCTACAGAAGATAAACCCTTCAACAAAACATACACTGTTGAAATGTTAGGGAATGTTGTCGGCGGCAAAGAAGTTAAATATTTAAATGTAGAAATGGCTGCTTTCAAAAAATTAGCTGCTGCACAATTGGAACAAGGCGAATCTGTTTGGTTTGGTTGTGATGTCGGACAATCTTCAACACGTGACACAGGAATTATGGCATTAGACGTTTACGATATGAACGATCTTTTTGATATTAATTTTACGATGACTAAAGCAGAACGTTTAGACTTTGGTGAAAGCTTAATGACACACGCCATGGTTTTAACAGGTGTTGATATCGTGGATGGCCAAACAACAAAATGGAAAGTGGAAAATAGCTGGGGTGAAAAAGTCGGTGAAAATGGCTTCTTCGTTATGAGCGATGCGTGGATGGACGAATACACTTATCAAATCGTTGTGCACAAAGATTTATTAACTGACGAACAGAAAAAAGCTTGGGAACAAGCGCCAACTGTTTTGGCACCTTGGGATCCAATGGGAGCATTAGCATAAAACAGAAAAAGAAGGCCCCCGCCGTCATGGCGGGGGCCTTCTTTTTACGTTGGGCGGCGAACTTCACGGATTTCGCCCAATGTTGTATAATCATTGCCTGCTAAACGAGCAATCGGTTGGAGTTTTTCAGGTAAAATGTACTGATGTTCTTCATCGAAAACGGCTGAATCAAAATAGAAATCGGTAATTTCTACAATGAATAAATCCGTAATAATTTGACCTTCATGGTTAGCAATAGGTACATATTGATGTAAGCGAGCTTCCATCCGAATCGGCGCGGCTTTGATTGCTGGAACAGTAACAGTCTGGCTGGCAATGGTTTCAATACCAAATGTGTCAATTTCACTGATCTCTGCTGCTAAAGACGCCGAAGTCTGATTCATTTGAGTAAGAACGTCTTCGTTAACGAAATGGATGACAAGTTCTTTAGTAGCCAAGATGTTTCGTGCCGTATCTTTAGGCTCTTTGTCTGGTCGTAAAATGGACAACGTTGCTAAAGGAATTTCAGCTGCCGCCGCATTAAAGAAACTAAAGGGAGCAGCGTTGACGACACCTGTAGCTGTATCTTGTGTTGTAACCCAAGCGATTGGCCGAGGAATAATACTTCCTGATAAAAATTTATACGCTGTTTTTGCAGATAACTCGTTACTATTGTAATGAATCATAGGAACCTCCTAGAAAAAATACTAATTTCTTTGAACATTCGCATCTGAAGTATCGAAAGGACGCACAAATTCTTCAATCCCTGCCCGTTTTGGTTCTAAAAATGGCGGTAATGATAATTTTTCGCCAGCGTGTTCATAGGTTTCATCCTCTAAAAATCCAGGACCATCGGTTGCCAGTTCAAATAAAACATGTGTTGCTGCCAAGAAATATTCAGATTTAAAGTAAAAACGTTCCACAAAGCCAGAATTAGGAAATTCCAAACGATTAATTTTTTCAATCCAGAAACGTAGTGCTTCCTCATCGGCAACGCGCAAGGCTAAGTGATGGACATTGCCGTAGCCTTCTTGAGCCGCTGGCAAATCTTCCCGATGCTCTACGATAATGCTGGCACCATTCCCACCTTCGCCAACTTCAAATAAATGGAAACTACCTTCAGCATCAATCAATTTGAACCCTAAAACTTCAGTTAAAACTAGTTGCAGATGTTCGTAATTTTCGACAGTTACAAAGGCTGGTCCTAAGCCGATTAAAGCATGTTCACTAGGGACGTTAGATTTTTTCCAAGGCGTGCCAGCTGCAACACCTTGGTTCTTTTCATCAGAAATAAGTTGGTAACGTTGATTGTCAAAGTCTTCAAATTCTAAATACTTTTTACCAAAACGTTCTTGAATTTCTCCATGATCAATTGCATATTCATTAAAGCGTGATACCCAGTAATCCAAAGCAACATCATCTTTTACACGGAAGGAAGTACGAGAAATTGTATTCGTTCCTTTGGTTCCTTTAGGTAAGCCTGGGAAGTCAAAGAAAGTCATGTCTGTTCCGGGAGAGCCGGCATCATCAGCAAAAAATAAATGATATGTTTCAATATCGTCTTGGTTAACAGTCTTCTTAATTAAACGTAGACCTAAAATATCGGTGAAAAAGTGATAAATTTTTTCAGCACTTGAAGTCATGGCAGTGACGTGGTGTAAACCTAAAATTTGTGTATTCATAATAAAAATCCTCCTAAAAGAAAAATAATTTTTTAATTAACTAACTTACTAAAAGTAAGTTTAAGTGATTAGTCCTAAAAATGCAAAAGAAATGTCTCGAATTCGAACTATTATTTTTTAGTTGATTTTTTTTAAAAATAAGAATATAATAACCTGAGATATTTTAATACATAAACTTTCGTAAACATCGCCGGATGCTTGCGACTAAAGTGTTAATGAACAGTTCTTAGGCCATAGCTGAACTGTTTGTTGGCACTTTTTTTGTTTGGAAGGGAAGGAAAACAAGATGAGTAAAGCTTGGTTAAAAGTTATTTTTGGCGCTTTTTGTGAAGTGATTTGGGTCATTGGCATGAAGCATAGCACAACATGGTGGGAGATTTTAGGGACAGTAATCGCAATCTTTATCAGTTTTTATGCGCTGATTAAAGCAGGAGAGGAATTGCCAGTCGGCACAGCCTATGCTGTATTTGTCGGCTTAGGTAGTGCTGGAACTATTGTAACAGATCATTTTTTATTCCACACACCATTGGGCATAGGAAAAGTTCTTTTTCTGTTGCTGTTATTAATAGGTGTAATTGGCTTAAAAATGGTAACTGGAAATAAAGAGGAGGAAACAAGATGAGTTGGTTATACTTAGTTATTGCAGGCTGTTTTGAAATCTTTGGCGTAGGTTCAATTAAATTATTTACAACAAAAAAAGACTTACGTTCATTGTTAATTTTAATTCTAGCGTTTAGTGGTAGTTTCTTATTCTTATATTTAGGGATGAGACAATTACCGATGGGCGTTTCTTATGCAGTTTGGACAGGAATTGGTACAGCAGGAGGCGCTATTTTAGGAATGCTCTTAGGTGAATCAAAAGACCCACGCCGGATATTTTTTATTTTTTTAATCATTGTTTCTGTGATTGGTTTAAAATTAATTGGTTAGAAAGTGAGAGAACATTGTTTGGATTATTGAAAGACAGGTGAGTAAAATTTAAAAAGAGACAGAACCAAATGCGTTGTTCTGTCTCAAAATAGCTTTTATTTTACGAGGTTACTATAACGTGTCGCAAATTCATTGTTGTAGGACTTGCCGTTGACATCTTGACCAACGTCCCAATTTGCAGACCAAGTCATTAAGCCACGGATAGGATTACCGTCTTTTGCTAACTGATCAAAAGTTTTGGCTACAGGGGTAGCCTCAACGACATAGCCGCTACCAGCAGCATCCCGATTTGCTGGTAAACCAAGGACTAATTTATCGTTTGGTATCTGTAGATAGCCGCGCGTGCCATGGATTAATGAATCAGACATATAATAGAGGAACTCGTATTTTAGAGCATCGTTGCTTTGAGCAACCCAAGTCATAATTTCATCAACCCAGACACCGTCGCCGCCTTGGTTATATAATTGTGGGGCAATGTAATCATAATAACCATTTAGGGAAGTAATGTATGTTTCATAAGCGGCACCAGGTTTTAAATAAGGGAATTCTGGTGCCATCGTAATGATGAAATTTTTTCCTTGTGCTCGATAATGGTCTTTGACTATTTTCAACGCAGCAGGGATAACGGTTTGGTTGTCGCCAGCAGTAATCGCCAATTGCTCTAAATCGATGTCTAAACCATCAAAGCCGTATGTTTCCACTTGACGAATGATTTCATTCGCAAAGGCTTGTTCATCGCCTTTGACTAATTGAATATGTGCATCTGCTCCACCAAGTGCCAATAAAACTGCGCGACCTTGACTATTTAATTGTGCGACTTCTTGTCGGAAGGCAGTGTCCGTTTGGTTATAAGGCTTGAACGTAGGAATCCGTGTCAGACCATCGCTTTTCATGAAGGAAACCGGTACGACATTGTAGGCTTGATTTACTTCTGAAAGGTTCAGTGATGCTGATGTTCCTTGTTTGTAACCATCGCGTCCTTTTGAGGCCCAGTTATGCCAATATCCAACCAACACTTTTTTACCAGAGATATCTACCATCGTATCCGCAGCATCTGCAGAAGCTTGAGTAGGCGTTAACCACAAGCCAACTGCTACGGTTGAAAGAAGGAGAAAAGCAGGAATTATTTTTTTTAACTTCATTTTTTGAGAACTCCTTTAATTTAGTTTAAGATGTGAGTGTTTTTACTGAATGTTCACATCAATCGCTTGGTAAAAGGCGTTCACCGTATCACCAATGCCCCAAACAGCGTAAATGACATGATAACCTTTGCGGTCTGTCGGAATATTAATTGTTTGTTTAACAACTTTATTAGGAACTTCTTGTTTGCCGTCAATTGAAGCAATTTTGTCGAAGTTTTTAATGTCTAATGGTTGATTGGGATTCCAGCCATTTTTAGTAATATAGTAATCCCAAGAAGCAGTTCTATGTTGGGCAGTTAAGTTCCAAGTGATGTCAAGGGGACCTGTGGTAATGTTTGTTTTGTGCCAACGAGTAGCTG
This sequence comes from Enterococcus sp. GC34, assembly GCF_040886645.1. Lineage (NCBI taxonomy): Bacteria > Bacillati > Bacillota > Bacilli > Lactobacillales > Enterococcaceae > Enterococcus > Enterococcus sp. GC34. Next base: position 124,324 of record NZ_JBFOEF010000008.1, on the reverse strand, counting down.
TTTGTTCATCCAAAGGTTCAAAACCTGAGACACCTGCACTGGCTAATTTACCAGTAATAAACGTATTTTTGGGCGCTTCGATACTTTGAGGTTCCCATTGTGCACGACCAACATTTGTATTTAAGTTACCACCAGCAGAACTACCAAAGAAAGCACGACTTCCAGGACTTGCTACGTAACCATGAGCCTCCGAAACAGTAGGGGCCAATGCAGCGCCACCTAAAACAAAACTAAAAGCCAGGACGATTGTTAATAAACTCTTTTTCACGAAAAAAACCTCCTAAAAAATTATTTTGTATGCGCTTACAGATAGGAATATAACATAATAATCTTTCGGATACAAATAATAAGAAATGTTATTTTTAAAAATAAAACAATATTTTTTAAGTAATATTAAGAATGTTTTTAAATAATATAAATAATAGTGTTTTTCAAAGTTTTGTTAATTTTTCATTCGGAATCGCAATTGAAGAAATCACGTGGTATACTTTTAAGAAGAAACAATGACACGAAAGTAGTCATTGGAAAAAAGGAGATTATTTCGTGGGAAAAAAACATACATCCTCTTATGAAGTTGCCTACTATGACGGCGATTTTACTGGTGCAATGAAGATACCGGCTTTGTTAGCGGTTGTCATTAAAGTATCAGAAGAACAAACAGAATTACTAGGAAGAGATGCAGCTTATGTCGCCCAATTTGGCCTAGGCTGGGTCATCACCAACTATGAAATAGAGATTCACCGCTTACCAAAAGTTGGTGAAAAAGTAGCAATTACAACGCAAGCTATGAGTTATAACAAATATTTTTGTTATCGTAACTTTTGGGTTCATGATGAAGAAGGCAATGAATGTGTCTTTGTGAAATCAACCTTTGTCTTAATGGATCAAAAAAATCGGAAAATCAGTAGTGTGCTACCAGAAATTATTGCACCTTTTGATTCTGAAAAAATCACTAAAATTTATCGCCATGAAAAAATTGAAAAAGTCACAGAGGGGAACTTTTTACCTTATCGTGTGCGTTTCTTTGATATTGATGGCAATCAACATGTTAATAATGCGATTTACTTTAATTGGTTATTGGATGTGTTAGGGTATGACTTTTTAACAACGCATCAACCGAAAAAAATTCTTGTGAAATTTGACAAAGAAGTAGAATATGGCCAAGAAGTCGAAAGTCATTACGAAATTGTCGAACAAGAAAATCACTTGAAAACGCGCCATGAGATTCGGATTGATGGTCAAACCTATTGTGAAGCGAATATCGATTGGACCAACTAAGTTGAGATGACGGTTTAGAAAAATAAAAAGTTACGCAGAGGAGGAAGGACATGATTCGCTTAGGATTAACATCTTTTAGTGAACACGACTATTTAACTGGAAAAAAACGGGCCACGCTTTATGAATATGCCAGTCATTTACCGCTAGTTGAAATGGACACGGCGTATTACGGGATTCCTCCCAAAGAACGAGTAGCTGAATGGGTCAAAGCAGTTCCCGAAAACTTTCGCTTTGTCATGAAAGTTTATAGTGGAATCAGTTGTCAAGGTGAGTGGCAGACCTACTATGCAAGTGAAGAAGAAATGATCACTGCTTTTTTAGAAAGTATGGCCCCATTAATTGAAAGTAAAAAATTATTCGCCTTTCTGGTACAATTTTCAGGAACATTTGGTTGTACGAAAGAAAATGTCGCTTACTTGCAAAAAATTCGTCACTGGTTTAAAGACCTACCCATCGCCATTGAATTACGAAATAATTCATGGTATCAACCAAACTTTGTAAAACAAATGTTGCAATTTATGAAAGAAAATCAATTTTCACTTGTGATTGTAGATGAACCGCAGATTCCTACGAATCCAGTGCCCTTTTATCCGTATGTAACGAATCCTAATCTCGTGCTCTTCCGGTTTCACGGACGTAATGCGGCTGGCTGGTTAGCCAATGATGCAGAGTGGCGTAAAAAAAGAACCCTCTATCATTATAATACGCAGGAAATCGCTGATTTAAGCGAAGCTGTTTTAAAAATGTCGCAAGAAGCTAAAGAAGTGGGCGTGATTTTTAATAATAATTCTGGCGGCGATGCCGCAGAAAACGCTCTACAGATGCAAAAAGTCTTGAATTTGAGTTACGATGATTTGAATCCAAAACAATTAGATTTATTTTGAGAAAGAAGGTAGCTGAATGTCTGAAAAGCAATCCCCTTATGAAATGGCTTGTGCCTTCCACGAGGTTTTTAATCCACAACAACCAGAGCAACCAACTGCTTTTTCGCCAGAGTTAGCTAGTCGACGAGCAGAGTTTAAAGTCGAAGAACTTGTGGAATTTTTATATAGTGCTGCTGATAATGACCAAGTACTTTTTCAACAATTGGTCAACGGATTAAAAAAATCTGTCGATAAAGCAGAGCAGAAAGTCTTGGCGAAAGGCAAACCAGTATCTGATCCTTTAGTGGAGGAAGTGGACGCACTAGTCGATTTATTGTATTTTACTTATGGTTCGTTTTGCTTAATGGGCGTCAATCCAACAAAAATTATTGAAATCGTTCATCAAGCCAATATGGGAAAATTATTTCCAGATGGGCAGCCACATTATGATCCGGAAACAAATAAAGTATTAAAACCTGAAAATTGGGAACAAGATTTTGCGCCAGAAGCTAAAATTAAAGCGGAAATTCAACGCCAATTGAAAATTACTGAGACCAATGAAAAAGACGAATGAGAAAACTCATTCGTCTTTTTCATTAATCATGGAAGAACGTCCGATATAAGGCTTTGATGGCTTTTTCCTCTTGTTCTTTCTTGATACCAAACATAATACTTACTTCCGAAGATCCTTGGTTAATCATTTCTAAGTTGATTTTTTCTTTGGCTAACGCCATTGTACTTTCAGCAGTAACCCCAATTCGTTGGCGCATGCCTTCCCCGACAATCATAATCATGGAAAGGTGATGCGTGATGCGTAACTCATCAGGCGCTAAAACTTCTTGGAGTTGGGCCATCAGTCGATTTTCAATTTCAGTTGTTAACTGGTCTTCTCTTAAAACAATCGTGATGTCATCAATTCCTGAGGGCATATGCTCATAGCTTAAGGCTAATTTTTCTAGTACTTCTAAAAGCCGTCGCCCAAAACCTAACTCTCTATTCATTAAATACTTACTAATGTAAATACTTGCAAACCCTTGATCACTAGCAATTCCTACAACAGGGGCATGCTTCACTTTGCGAGAAGTAGTAATTAGGGTGCCAGGATGATGTGGGTTGTTAGTATTTTTGATAACGACTGGAATATTTGCGCGATAGGCAGGCATTAAGGCTTCATCGTGGAGGACGGCAAATCCTGCATAAGCTAACTCCCGCATTTCTCTGTAGGTCAATTCTTGAATCGTTTGAGGCTGTTCAATAATTCCAGGATGGGCGACATAAATTCCGTCCACATCGGTAAAGTTTTCATACAAATCTGCTTGAACACCTGCGGCAACAATGGACCCTGTGATATCGGAACCGCCACGAGAAAAAGTACAAATTTCGCCGGCTTCTGTATAACCAAAGAAACCTGGAATAACCAAGATTTGTTGAGTCTCACGATAGGCACTAATTTTCTCTAAAGCTTTTGGTAAAATGCGGGCATTGCCTGGCTCAGGTGTCACTAGGAGACCTAATTCTTTTGGACTAATGTAGCGAGCATCTAAGCCATTCTGATTGAAAAAACTGGCAACAACTTTTGCATTATTGTCCTCGCCGCTAGCTAAAAAATAGTCAAATAAAAAAGCATTGTTTTCTTTTGGTAAAGTGGCTAATTGGCGAATCGAAATAGCAATATCAGCTAAAACTGCTTTATCCAAGTGTAATTCATCAAAAAGATCTTCATAACGACGAATGATGGCAGAGATTGTCGATTCAATTTCCTCATTATTTAAGTAGCGCTGATAGTATTGAATCAATAAATCAGTCACTTTAATATCTTGCGGGGTTCGCTTTCCAGGAGCGGATACAACGACAAACGTTCGGCGCGGCTCTTCCTTGACGATTTGTAAGACTTTCTGTAACTGTGGTGCTGATGCTAGCGAGCTACCGCCGAATTTAACTACGTTCACGTTTATCACTCCTGTTTTTAATTATTTTCTCATTTGTAGATTAGTAAAAGGATACCGAAAAACATTTAGAAAAGCAACCACTTATTTTCAGAAAGTTAGGAAATCATGAAAATATTTGTTCTTCATTTTTTCTTAAAATTTTGTTAAACTGTAAAGATATGAGTCGTAACGAAGGAGTTAAATAGTATGACAGAATCCAAAACTGCCATTATTTTTGATATGGACGGTGTCCTAGTAGATAGCGAAGCTTATTATTATGAGCGACGTAAAGCATTTTTAGCGGAATTTGATTTGACCATTGAGGGCCTAACCTTGCCGGAATTAGTCGGTGCGGATATGCGTTCATTATGGCAAAAGATTGAACAAGTCAACAAAAAAGAGCTAGATATTGCTTTTTTAAATGAACAATACATAGCCTATAAAAAAGCGCATCCGATAGATTATTTAGCTGTGCTTGATGAAAATGCGAAACGTGTTTTACAATTTTTAAAAAGACAAGGCTATAAAATCGGATTAGCTTCTTCTTCCACAAAAGACGCAATAGAAGAGGTTTTGACAGTGGGGCAATTAAGTAGTTATTTTGATGCGGTCGTGAGTGGGGAAGATTTCGAAGAAAGTAAACCGGCGCCGGATATTTATCTGCACACGTTACAAGAATTAGCTGTTGCGCCACAGGAATGTATAGCCATTGAAGATTCAGAAAAAGGCATTGCTTCTGCCAAAGAAGCTGGGCTAGAAGTTTGGGCTATGCGTGATGAACACTTTGGGATGGATCAAAGTCAAGCGGATGCCTTCTTAACACAACTAAGTGATATTTGTAAAAAAATTAGTGAAAATCGGATCGATGAAAGCAGTGAATCAACCCCTTCGTAAGAAGATCGCGGGTTTTCTTAAAAAAATTTGTTATAACTAGTGAATGAATATACAGTTTGTGCTATAATTTTCTATAGGTATTTCTGCAAGAATGCCCTTTTTCAAGGGTCAGGAACAATAGATAACCGTGTGAAGAGAACAAACAACCTTTCTTTTATTATAGAAAAATTATCGGAGGAGCCAAAATGAAGAATAATTGGATTATCATTTTAGTACTAGTAATCGTTATTATTGCTGCGGTGCTATACTTAATTGGTTATTTTATGCGCAAAAAAAATCAAGAACAATTAGATGAATTAGAAGTTCGTAAAGAAGCCCTGTTTGACTTGCCAGTCTTTGAAGAAATCGATGACATTAAAAAAATGCATCTAGTTGGACAGAGTCAAAATAGTTTCCGTGAATGGAATCAACGTTGGGTAGAACTATCAACGCGTTCTTTCGCCGAACTAGAGAGTCAAATTTATGAAGTCGAAAATCAAAATGAAATTTTCCGTTTCATGAAAGCGAAGAAAGCAGTCGTGGAAGCGAATGAAACGATGACCGAAATGGAAGCCGAAGTGGAAGTCATTCGTAATGGCTTGAAAGAATTACGTGAAAGTGAAGAGCGCAATTCATTAGAAGTTCAAAAAGCTTTGGATGTCTATGAAGAATTAAGTAAATCACTAAAAGATGATAAAGCTAGCTTTGGTCCAGCATACTCCGAAATCCAAAAACAATTAAGAAACGTCGAAATTGAATTCACACAATTTGTCACACTAAATACATCGGGGGACCCAATCGAGGCTCGAGAAGTCCTAGAAGATGCGGAACGTCATACGTATGAATTGGAAGACTTAATGAAACGGATTCCACCAATGTATGAAGAATTAAATGAAACTTTCCCAGATCAATTAAAAGAAATCGAAGAAGGCTACAACCAATTATTAGCTGACGATTACGTGTTCCCTGAACAAAACTTTGCTGAAGAAATTCAACATGCGAAAAAACGTGTCGAGAATTCAATGGCTGATTTAGAGAAAACAGAGATTGCCGCAGTAGAGGTCGCAAATCGCGACACAGCAACGGCGATTGATGCATTATATGAAGTGATGGAACGTGAGATTGAAGCGAAGAAATATGTCGTGACCAATCAAAAAATTATTGACGATTATATTTCTCATTCCTTAAAAAATAACCGTCAATTAATGATTGAATTGGACCATGTATCACAAAGCTACACCTTAAATAACAACGAGCTAGGACGTAGTCGTGGTTTCCAAACGGAAATTGAAGAAATTATTCGCCGTCAAAAAGACTTGGAACCTCGAATGAAAGAACATACCGTTCCTTACTCTGAAATTCAAGCGTTCTATAAAGAATGCTATAAGATTTTAGATGATATTGAAAATCAACAATTAGAAATTGATGCTTCATTGAAAGAACTAAGAAAAGGCGAAAAAGTCGCCCAAGAAAAAGTCGACGAATACGAATTCCGTTTACGGAGTATCAAACGGTATGTTGAAAAGCAACGATTACCAGGTTTGTCTGCTGATTACTTAGAATTTTTCTATGTGGCAACGGATCGAATTGAAGATTTAAGCCGAGCCTTAAATAAAATGCGCATTAACATGGATGAAATCAATCGTTTGTGTGACTTATGCGAAGATGATTTAGAGTTATTAGATAAGAAAACAAAAGATTTAGTCAATGCAGCAGCTCTGACAGAACAAATGATGCAATATGCAAACCGCTATCGTCATACTCACGAGAACATCCGAACGGCTTTAGATAAAAGCATGTATTTATTCTCGACAGAATTCCGTTATCAAGATGCATTAGATGAAATTGGAACAGCATTGGAAGCTGTTGAGCCAGGGGCGTTCAAACGAATCGAAGATTTTTATTTTAAAAATATCAATAACCCTAATCTAACAGCAATTTAATTAAACAATCACTAAACAGAGGTTTGTCGACAGACAAGCCTCTGTTTTTATGGCGTGGGGGTGACTTGAAGTGATACTTTAGAAAGTATATAATGGGAAAGAATTTTAAAAAAGAAGGGTGACAAATGATTTATTTTGATAATAGTGCAACTACACCGATTTACCCCCAGGCTTTAGATACATATGTAAAAACCAGTCAGCGGATTATTGGCAATCCGTCTAGTCTGCATGACTTAGGCAACCAAGCGAATCGTCTCTTACAACAAGCACGGAAGCAGATTGCGGAGCTAATCAATGTTTCAGCAAATGAAATCTATTTTACAAGTGGCGGAACTGAAGGAGATAACTGGGTTTTAAAAGGAACGGCAATCGAAAAACGAGAATTTGGTAATCATATTATTATTTCTGCAGTGGAACATCCAGCAGTTACAGAAACAGCGGAACAATTAGTCGAACTAGGTTTTGAACTTTCTTATGCGCCAGTGGATAAAGAAGGTCGTGTAAAAGTCGAGGAACTACAGAAATTAATTAGAAAAGAAACGATTTTGGTTTCTGTTATGGCAGTGAACAATGAAGTGGGAACGATTCAACCAATTAAAAAAATCAGCGAGGTTTTAGCGGAGTTTCCTAAAATTCATTTTCATGTAGACGCGGTTCAAGCAATTGGGAAAGTTAATTACTCAGAGTGGTTAACGGATCGGGTGGATTTTGCAACGTTTTCTGCACATAAATTTCATGGACCACGAGGCATTGGTTTTATGTATTGGAAACAAGGAAAACGTTTAGCGCCGCTTTTAACAGGAGGCGGGCAAGAAAACAACCAACGCAGTGGGACAGAAAACGTGCCAGCAATTGTGGCAATGGCCAAAGCGTTACGTTTGCATTTAGAGAACGAACAACAACGGCCGCAGCATGTGGCGACATTACGGAGTTATTTATTAAAGGCGCTAGAAGAATTTCAAAATGTAACTGTTTTTTCACAAGATAATGAACATTTTGCGCCACACATTTTATGTTTTGCTTTGAAAGGGATTCGTGGCGAAGTGCTGGTCCATGCATTGGAAGAAAAACAGATTTATATTTCGACTACGAGTGCTTGTTCTAGCCGGAAAAAAATGGCTAGCAGCACCTTGTATGCCATGCATGTGCCAGGGGAATTAGCGACTTCCGCTGTGCGCATTAGTTTAGATGAAAGCAATACAATGGCAGAAATTGAACAATTTATGATTGTTTTCAACCAACTTTATCAAAAATTTTCTCGTGTAAATTAATAAAAAATAAGTCGGAGCCTAGAAATAGGCTCCGACTTATTTTTTGTTCTCTTTATCGATTGAAGCGGTAGCCACTTCCCCAGAGTGTTTCAATTGGAGAGTCAGAAAGATTGGCTTTTTTTAATTTTTCCCGAATCCGTTTAATGTGAACAACGACAGTCGAAACCTCAGTATCTAAGGCATCAAACCCCCAGACACTTTCAAAAAGTTCTTCTTTATTCCACACACGGTTAGGATGTTCCATCAAGAAAACCAACAATTTGTATTCTTTGCTTGTAAAAATAACTTCATTTTCTAAAACAAACACTTTGTGGGCGGCAGTGTCGACAGCGATTTCATTGATTTTTAGTAATTGTGGCGGTTGCTCTGCCTTGCTTAACAATTGATAGCGGTTCATATGGGCTTTTGCTCGAGCGACCAATTCATTGGGACTAAACGGTTTAATTATATAATCATCCGCACCTAAGCCAAGCCCACGAATTTTATCAATATCTTCTTTTTTAGCTGAAACAATCATGATCGGCGTTTGCTTTTTTTTCCGAATTGCACGACAGATTTCAAAACCATCCATAGTTGGCAGCATCACATCTAAAATAATTAAATCAAAGGGCTCATTTAAAGCTGCTTCCAATCCTTTTTTTCCATCATGTTCGATTGTGACAGTCATATCGTTAATTTCTAAATAATCTTTTTGCAAATCAGCAATACTTGGATCATCTTCAATAATTAATACATGTGGTTTCATTTTTCATCCTCCAACAACGGCAGCGTAATTATCACGTTGGTGCCGTCTCCTTTTTTACTTGTGACAGTGATTGTTCCCTGATGATAGTCAATAATTTGTTTGACAATACTTAACCCCAAGCCGCTTCCTTTGACCGTTGGGGTTCGAGATTTGTCCACACGATAGAAGCGTTCGAATAAATAAGGTAATTCTTTTTCATCGATACCAATACCATTATCTGTAATGGTTAAAATTAAGTCTGTTTGATTATGCGTTAAAGAAATCGTAAAGGCTAGTTGTTCTTTAGTGGGATCCGCAAATTTAATACTATTTTGAATTAGATTGGTAATTACGCGATTCATCTGCGTTGGATCCATTTGAACATATAAAGCTTCGGTGGGAAGGACAGAAGTGATCACGAGTTCTTGTTCCAAACGGTATTCTTCAAGAATATGTGCAATAAAACGAGTGAAATTGGTCTTTTCCATTGTAAAGACAGCACGGTCTAGGTCTAATTTAGAATACAAAAATAATTCTTCAATTAAATCATTGAGGCCTAAACTTTTTTCATGAATGACCGTTAAATAGCGCTGTTTTTTTTCTTCAGTATTGGCAACGCCATCCATCAAGCCTTCAACGTAACCAATGATAGAAGTAATTGGTGTTTTTAAGTCATGAGAAATATTGGCAATTAATTCTTTCCGATTATCTTCATATTTTTCGCGTTCCGCATTGGCTTCTTCTAAATCTTGCCACATTTGTTCAAAACTAAGTTGAAGCTGTTTGACTTCCGTTGAGACGGTTTGGTGGCTAGTTGGTGTAAATGGATTTTCTTTTTGGGCCTCCTTACCCAATGTTTTAGTCGCTTTTTCTAATGCTTCTAATGGCTCGATAGTGGTTTTGGTTAAGCGCTTATTAATGAGCCAAGCTGCCGCAATTGCTACAAGGACAATTAACAAAATCATCCAGATAATCCAGCGTGTGAAGAATTCAAAAAGGCTGCTTTCGCGTTTCAAGATAATAAAGCTCCCATTAGAACCATCTAAATAATGAAAATCGGATTTGACATAATGATACAGACGCCCTGCGTTATCCAGTGTGCCAGTGGGCGTAATATTATTCATTTCGTAGTTTGGAATATGTACAGACAAAGATTTTTCTACTAAATTATCCGAATAATAAGGAAACCGTGCATTCTTTCGAATAATCACACTTAATCCTTTTGCTTCAATTGTTTGAATCGTTTCCTTTAATTCTTTACTCAAAGGCGTATCTAGTAATTTCGGTGATTTTTTAGCAGTTGATCTAAGGCCAAATAACTTTCTTCTTCGTTAGCGGTCAATGGTCGTTGCTTATTCATCATTCGGTAAGCTTGGGGCAAACTGGGGACAGTTCCTAATGTGATGTAAGAAGCTAAGGATAAAACAGCTAAAACAGAGGCTAAAGTAATAATGATGGCACTAATATAAGAAATAAAAAAGCGGCGTTTAATGGTCAAAAGCGTCCCTCCTAGTGGTTTTAATCTATTTCTTACTTATAGTGTATTACAAGTGAACAAAAAAAAGCTAGTATTGTTATTAACTTTTTTTCATTTGTTTATAATTTGTTCATTTTTCGGCAAGTAGGAGTTTATAAGGCTTTGCTATTCTAGATATATCAAAAAGAAAAAGGGGATTACCAACCATGAAAAAGAAAAAAGTTTTTAGTGCGCTTACCTTATTAACCTTTAGTACGTTGTTGATTGCAGGCTGTGCTGGCGGAGCCAACTCTGCAACAGATAAATCAAGTGCAGCTAGCTCAAGCACTGCAGTCTCTAGTTCAGCAGAAGCAGCTAAAGAGCAATCAAAAGGACAAGAATTAACAGAAATTTTATCCAGTACTGATTGGCAAGGTACAAAAGTTTATGACAAAAACAATAATGATTTAACAGCAGAAAATGCTAATTTTATTGGTTTAGCAAAATATGATGGTGAAACAGGTTTTTATGAATTTTTCGACAAAGAAACAGGTGAAACCCGTGGCGATGAAGGCACATTCTTCGTGACAGACGATGGCGAAAAGCGTATCTTAATTTCGGATACACAAAACTATCAAGCAGTGGTTGATTTAACGGAAGTGACGAAAGATAAATTTACCTATAAGCGAATGGGGAAAGATAAAGATGGGAAAGATGTAGAAGTCTTTGTAGAACATGTCCCTTATTCTGACAAAAAGTTAACCTTTACGAACGGACGTAAAGATTTAGAAACAGAAACTGGCAAGATTGTTACCAATGAACCTGGCGATGACATTTTAGGGGCCACATTATGGAATGGCACGAAAGTTTTAGATGAAGACGGTAACGATGTTACTGAAGCAAATAAAATGTTTATTAGTTTAGCAAAATTTGATAATAAAACAAGTAAATATGAATTCTTTGATTTAGAAACGGGTAAAACCCGTGGAGATTTTGGTTACTTCCAAGTAATTGATAATAACAAAATCCGTGCTCACGTTTCAATTGGTGACAATAAATATGGAGCTGCATTAGAATTAACAGAATTAAATCATAAACGTTTTACGTATACACGAATGGGTAAAGACAACAATGGCAAAGAAATTAAAGTTTTTGTGGAACATGAACCGTATGAAGGCGACTTTACGCCAGACTTCACGTTCTAATTAGTCAATCACGAGTGGATGAAGCGGTCAAAAGGAAGTAAAGGATTCTTTTGACCACTTTATTTTTAATAAAAAAATAGTTTATAGTTGTTTTTAATCGTTTATAAATTGTTCATTTTTCTGACAGTGGTAGTTTAGAATCGTTTGTTAAGATAGGTTTATCAAAGAAAAGGAGCGATGCTTTATGAAAAAGAAAGTATTAAGTTCGATTACTTTAGTAACATTAAGTACGTTACTGATAGCAGGTTATGCAAGTCCAGCATTTGCAGATCATGCAGCCAATCCAAACAGTGCTACAGCAAATTTAGGTAAACATCAAAACAATGGCCAAACAAAAGGCGACAAGGCGACTAAGATTTTATCTGGTACGGACTGGCAAGGAACCCGAGTTTATGATGCTGCAGGTAATGATTTAACGGCAGAAAATGCTAATTTTATTGGGTTAGCAAAATATGATGGTGAAACCGGTTTTTACGAGTTTTTCGACAAAAATACTGGGGAAACCCGTGGTGACGAAGGAACATTTTTTGTAACAGGTGATGGCACAAAACGAATTTTAATTTCGCGGACACAAAATTATCAAGCCGTAGTGGATTTAACCGAAGTGAGTAAAGACAAATTTACTTACAAGCGTTTAGGGAAAGATAAACTGGGGAATGATGTTGAAGTTTACGTGGAACACATCCCTTATCATGGGAAAAAATTAGCTTTTACAAATGGACGTGAAGCATTAACCAATCAAACTGGCAAAATTGTGACAAATAAATCAGGGGATAAAATTTTAGGAACAACCTTGTGGAATGGCACAAAAGTCGTAGATAAAAACGGTAATGATGTGACAGCGGCCAATCAAAATTTCATTAGTTTAGCGAAATTTGATCCAAACACAAGTAAATATGAATTTTTCAATTTACAAACGGGTGAAACCCGCGGCGACTTTGGGTACTTCCAAGTGGTGGACAATAACAAGATTCGGGCCCATGTATCTATTGGTACGAATCGTTACGGTGCGGCGCTAGAATTAACGGAACTAAACAATGATCGATTTACGTATACTCGAATGGGTAAAGATAACGCTGGTAATGATATTCAAGTGTTCGTGGAACATGAACCTTACCAAGGCACATATCAGCCAGCCTTTACTTTCTAGTCTCCTCTTGTCTTCTCTCTCATTTAACAAAAGAACGTCCCCCAACGTTCTTTTGTTTTCTCTTCTTTTATAAATAAATTGTTATTAGTTACATTTAAATATTGTTATTAATATAATTATAATGATTATTATTTAATAATTTGTTCATGTTGTGGACAGGTGGAGTTAATAACTACATGTTATCCTTAAATTATCAAAAGGGAAAGGGAGTAGTAGCTTATGAAGAAAAAAATGGTGGGGACAATTACATTATTGGCCCTAAGTGCAATGTTAGTTGGTGGAGTAGGGAGTTCTGTCACAGCGCAGGCATATGCGCCTGTAGCAATGACTAATCCCAATAATTTAGGGGATTTACCTGAGTATTTACGCTCGGTTGGTATTCGGCAAGATGAAATGTTATCGGAAAAAGATTGGGCAGGTCAACGTGTCTATGATAAAAATGGGACCGACTTAACCGCTGAAAATCAGGATTTATTACATGCAATCAAGTTTGATGCAACCACTAGTTTCTATGAGTTCTTTGACAAAGAAACCGGGGAATCCACAGGAGATGAAGGGACCTTCTTTATGACTGCTGGTATTACGGATGTTTCTCGTCTAGTACTTATCTCAGAAACAAAAAATTATCAAGGTGTTTATCGTCTGAAAACCTTGTACCAAGACACCTTTACGTATAGCCAAACAGGGAAAGATAAAGCAGGAAATGACGTGGAAGTTTTTGTAGAAAATAAAGCAACCTCAGGACCAGTCTATGGCCGTCCACAACCTTTCCCAAATAATCGTCCGAGAACATTGGAATTTACGAATGGTCGCCGTGCCATGACAGAACAAACAGGTCAGATTGATGTAAATCGACAAGGGGATGAAATTATTGGTAAAACTTCCTTTGATGGAACACCTCAACTTCTTTGGAATGGCACAAAAGTAGTGGATAAAGATGGCAATGACGTAACTTCGGCCAACCAAAACTTTATCAGCTTAGCGAAATTTGACCAAGACAGTAGCAAGTATGAATTTTTCAATTTACAAACGGGTGAAACTCGTGGCGACTATGGCTACTTTAAAGTAGGTAACCAAAATAAATTCCGTGCCCATGTTTCGATTGGAACCAATCGCTATGGCGCTGTCTTAGAATTAACAGAATTGAATGATAATCGTTTTACGTATACACGAATGGGTAAAGATAACGAAGGAAATGACATCCAAGTTTATGTGGAACATGAACCATACCAAGGAACTTTTAATCCTGAATTTACCTTTTAAGAACAAAACATACGAATGGAAACCAAAAAAAGTTTCGACTTCTTTTGGTTTCTCTCTTTTTAAAATAGAAAAACAGAGAAAGCGTTTTAATCGACAAATAAAAAAAGATTCGTTAGATTAGAACCACTGGAGAAAAATCTCATATTTCTCTCGAGGAAAGGAAGTTGAGCACAATGAACAAAAAAATTTTAATGGGGCTATTAAGTGTCGTGACCATTCCATTACTTGCTGCGTGTCAAGGAGGAGAAACACCTTCCGCAGCGTCAAAAAATAGTCAAACGGTGACTACTCAAAGTAGTGCAAAAACTGAAAGCACCAGTACAACCCGTTCGGTGGCTCAAACAACATCAAAAGAGGAAGTGAAAGAACCGATGAAGACCTATGAAGTGGGTGCGCTTTTAGAAGCAGCCAATCAACGAGATACGAAGAAGGTCAAGGAAATTTTACAAGATACTACTTATCAAGTGGATGAAGTCGACACAGAAGGCAACACACCGCTCAATATCGCTGTTCACAATAATGACATTGAGATTGCAAAAGCGTTGATTGATCGGGGTGCCGATATTAATCTGCAAAATAGCATTAGTGATAGTCCCTATCTTTATGCGGGAGCACAAGGACGTACGGAGATTTTAGCGTATATGTTAAAAAATGCGACACCAGATTTAACTAAGCATAACCGTTACGGTGGCAATGCGTTAATTCCGGCAGCTGAAAAAGGACATATTGACAATGTGAAGCTCTTGTTAGAAGATGGACGAGAAGACATAGATTTCCAAAATGACTTTGGCTATACAGCGTTGATTGAGGCAGTGGGGTTACGTGAAGGGAACCAACTTTACCAAGATATTGTAAAATTGTTAATGGAAAATGGTGCGGATCAATCCATTAAAGACAATTCTGGTCGAACAGCAATGGACTATGCCAATCAAAAAGGTTATACGGAAATTAGTAAAATTTTAGCACAGTACAACTAAGTATTGTGTCCTTTCGGGAAGGAATAAATACAGGTAGGAGTGAAGGAAAGCATGAATTATTGGTTAAAAAATGTTCGAATTGAAACAGGGTATCAAAAAGAAGGTGACTGGTTATCTGGGACAGTAACCAAAGAAGTGGCAATTGAAGTAACAGATGGAGTATTTACAAAAATCATCCCCAATGAAGAATTGGTAGAAGAACCTGGGTTGACAATTATTGATGGTCACCATCAATTGATTTTACCAGGTTTGATTGAAAAACATTGTCACTTTGATAAAAGTAAACTAGGTGTTCCGTGGTATCCGGTGACGCCAGCGAAGTCAATTGTGGAACGTGTCGAAGCAGAAATCCCTTATTTAGATAGTTTAGAACTTTCTTTAACTGAACGCGCCAATCATTTAATTGACTTAGAATTACCACATGGCGCGACAGCCTTCAGAACACATGTTGACGTGGAACCGATGACAGACTTACGTTATTTTGATGAAGTCCAAGCATTGGCCCAAGCGAAACCATTTGCGGTAGAAATTGTCGTCTTTCCACAGCACGGCTTACTACGTTCAGATTCCGTTGAATTAGTTGATCAAGCATTGGCAAAAGGTGCCGATTTTATTGGTGGCGTGGATCCTTATTCATTGGATGGTGATTACAAAAAATCATTGGCTGAAACATTCCGCTTAGCAGATAAACATGGTGTCGGTGTGGATATTCATTTACATGACCGTCATGAAGCTGGGACAACAACGATTAAAGAAATTATTCGTTTAACGAAAGAATATGGTCTACAAGACAAAGTATTTATCAGTCATGCCTTCGGGTTAAATGATTTCATTGGTGAAGAACGTGACGAAGTTTATGACGCTTTAGCAGCAGAAAAAATTCATATTAATTCCAGCGTGCCAATCACACCTAACACGATTCCGCCAATTATGGAATTGTTACGTCATGGAGTCAATGTCCATCTTGGTTGTGACAATATCTACGATTGCTGGTCTCCTTATGGTGATGGCTCATTACAAGAAAAATTGGCTCGTTTAGGTGAACTTTTTAATGTGAAAGATCAAGATGCTTTAACACAATTATTAGGCTTAGTGACAGATGGTATCACGACTTTAGATGAACAAGGGCAAGCAAATTGGCCGCAAGTTGGTGCTGAAGCAACTTACTTACTCACTGAAGCAGAATGTGCGGCGGCTTTTGTCGCTCGTCAGACACCGGTGGAAATCAGTGTGGTAAAAGGAACCACACTTTATCAAAAATAACAAAAAGAAGCGAGATTTCTCGCTTCTTTTTTTGTTATGCTTATCGTTCCTTCAACCAGCTATCCAATTGCTCAAATAAAGCGATGACCGAAGGATCTTTGGTTTGTTTTAAAAAATCATGTTCTAAATAGTAACCCGCTTTAAAGGTACTCTCAGGAATGGTCCGTCCGATTTTTTTGCTATAGCGGAACGGCACTTCTTCGTCTGAGCTACTAGCTGTACTGAAACAAGGTGGAAACGTTTTTAATGTTTCGTCTGACAGTGCGTAAGCAGACCAGTCCTCATTTTCTGGTAATCCGTAAAAGTGCGGCAATAGCCCTTGCTGAATACTGTAATGATACAGCAGATAGCGAGAAAGAAAAGGATCATCCCAAACAGGCTTTGTTTGGTCAATGGTAGCTATTTCTTTAGCGGAAATGGCTTGCTTTAATAATTTTCGTGGCTCTTTAATAAATTCTAAATCTGTATAGCCGTAAAAATTGACTAAAAATTGTGGCGTCAAATTTAGTGTTTGTAATTGTTTGGTTAACTGTAACATTAAATAACCGCCAGCGGAACGTCCGCACAAACCAAATGGCTGATTTTGAATAATCTCTTCGTTTAGCAATTGGAAGGTTTCTGTTAGCGTCCCTAAGATGTGATCGATTTTTGTATTTGGAGCCAACAAATAGTCCAGCGCTAAAACGGTATAGCCATTGCTTGTAAACAGCTCCTTCAGTTCTTCTGGTAAATCACTTTTGGTTCCATAAATCATCCCGCCACCATGTAAATAGACGACATAGTTCGTTGATTCAGTCGTAGTGGGGTAGATAGTAACTGTTGCGCCATTAGCGAGTGTTTGATTGTTTTTCAAGTGCACGTCTCCTCATCTTTATAATGTATGTGGCAATTTCATAATTTAACAATTGCAAGGGATTGGCTAAGTCAATATCAAGAAGTTGTTCCACTTTGTTTAAACGATAACGAATCGTTTTTGAATGAAGGAACATCGCTTCAGAGGTCTGTTTATAGTTGCGATTATTTTTGAAAAAACTGTACAAGGTTTCAAACAAATCGTAGTTATTTTCGGCTAATTGATAAAGTGCGCGAGGAATTAATTCGTCTAAATTTTCCAATTGGTCTTCGCGGATAAAATTTTTAAATACCCCGATATCGGCTAAGGTGACAATTGGTCCGTTATAAAAAGTTTCATTAAAGCGCAGAATGTCCAGACATTCAATCAGTAGCTCTTTAATCCCTTCTCGTGATTTTAAACTGCTGACGGCAACGGTAAGCGTGTCGTTTTCTTCTAAAAGTTCAGCTAATAAACGACTTAATTGCAGCTTTGTAATTTTTCCATCACTTTCATTGAAGTTAAAAAGGACCGCCGAATAATTTAGCTGATCGAAGAAGATGGATTTCACACGCAGGGTACGAAGTAAGGCAATAATTCGTTCTTTCATGAGTTGTGTATTGGTGTCTTTGGTAGAAAAAGCAATCGCTTGGTAAGAATCTAGCTCTTGCATTTGCACTTCACGAAGCAAACTGTTTAGCTCGTCAGGATTTTGTGGTGTATTTTGTAAAATAGCATCCGCTAAGTTGTTCAAACGAGTATACCGTTCTTTTTTTAACAAATTTTCGGTATTGAATTTTTCTTGTAAGACATCAATCGCATTTTCGATAATCACTAAATCCGTTTCTTTAACCTTTTCATCTTGTAAATAAACCAGAAGTAAACAATTAGTGGAATAACTATTGAAAATAGAAACTTCTAGTGCCAACTGTTTTTTGGGGTTGGCATGAGAATAAAGTGTTAAAAGAGAGTAATCATTTTTAGTGAATTCACTGTTTTTTAGTTTTTCTCTTGAGAGCACAATCGCATCATGGGGTAAGTCACCATCGCTAATTTCCAGATGTTTATCCAACATTTTTAAAGCGAAGGGTAATTTAATGATGTCATAAAATTCTTGCATAATCGTCTCAACCGTTGGGTAGTGGCGCTCTAATTTGGTGAAACGTTGGCGCACATCGTAATACGTACGTAAGACATGCGACTGATAATTCAACAAAGGCTCGTAAATCGTAAATAGAATTTTTTCATAGCTAATGTCTTGTGTGATTTTAATTAAAGGAATTTCATAATTGAAACATAATTCGATAAACCACTCTGGAATCATTTTAATGAATCGATCTGTTTTCAAAATTAAGCCGCTGATGCCAATTCGGCGCATCTTTACGAAAAAATTTTCCAACTCTTTTTCGGGTAGATCATGCAATGCGTAGAAAGAAGTCAAAATTAACTGATTCTTTCTACTCCAGTTCTCGATATCAATCGCTTCTAAGACCATTGCCGAATCAACTTCATTGTCTAAACCAATCTCTTTCGTCAAAATTTTACCTTTTTTTAAGTCACCTATCGATAATAACTCTCTTAATTTCATCGTTTTCTCCTTTTTTCCTCTTATGGATAAAAATTATACCATTTTTTTAGAATTATGTCCGATGAAAACACTTTCTCGTTTCGATACAATAGCATTGTAAGGAATAGATAGGAGGATGAACAATGTTACACACAGTAATTTTGAAAAACAATTACCAAGACTCCATCAACTTAATGTTATTGACCAATAAAATCAATGCATTAGATGGTGTAACCATGAGTCAAATCATGATGGGAACAGATGCCAACAAAGACATCCTTAACAACACGAACTTGTTAACGGATGAGGCCAATAGTGCATCTGCAAACGACATGATGATTGTGGTTGACAGTGAAAAAGAAAACATCATGGAAGAAGTTATGCCAGCGATTGATGAATTCTTAGATGATTTATCAGCAAAGGGAACTAGTGAAGAAGCACAAGCAGCAACTTCTTGGTCAGAAGCGTTTGATCTTTTACCAGAGGCGAATGTAGCGCTATTCAGTATTCCTGGTGAATATGGTGCGCCAGAAATGGAACGTGCCTTAAAAAATGATTTACACGTGTTCTCTTTCACGGATAACGTGTCAATTGAAGATGAAGTACGTTTGAAAAAATTAGCGCATGAAAAAGGCTTACTAATGATGGGCCCTGACTGTGGAACTGGTATTATCTCAAGTATTCCAATCGCCTTTACAAATGTTATTTCTCCAGGAAACATTGGCGTTGTTGGTGCTTCAGGAACAGGGATTCAAGAAGTTACAACGATTATTGACCGCTTAGGTGGCGGAGTTGTTCACGCCATTGGTACTGGTGGTCGTGACTTAAGCGACAAAGTAGGCGCTATCACTGTGAAAGATGCTATTGTGGCCTTAGAAAATCACGAACCAACCGATGTGATTACAGTCATCTCTAAACCACCTGCAAAAGAAGTTCGTGATGAAGTGGTTGAATTATTACAAAGTATTTCAAAACCAGTCGTTGCGATTTTCTTAGGAGAAAAACCAACAAGTCACGAAGGCAAAGTTTATCTAGCTCATACATTAGAAGAAACAGCTAAAATTGCTGTTGATTTAGCAAATGATGTGGCCGTGAAGAAAAATTACTTTGAAGCATTAGCAAAACCAGCTGTACCAACATTACCAGAAGATAAAGTTGTAAAAGGCTTATATTCAGGTGGTACATTAGCTTCTGAAGCAGGTATGTTAATTTCTGAAGCTTTAGACCTTGGCGGTTTAGTGAAAGCAGAAGGTTATGTCTTGAAATCTCACGGTTATGAAGTCATTGACTTAGGCGATGATATGTATACACAAGGTCGTCCCCACCCAATGATTGACCCAGATGTTCGTATCGAAAAAATTCGTGAATACGCACAAGATGAAAAAACTGGGATTATCTTATTCGATGTGGTGTTAGGCTACGGTGCTCATGAAGACATGGTTGGTGCATTGTTACCAGCAATTGAAGAAGCGCGTGCCACAGCCAAAGAAGCCGGACGTGATCTTTACTTTGTTGCAACTGTTTGTGGGACGACGAAAGATCCGCAAAATTACCAATCGTCGGTTGATCGTTTGAAAGAAGGCGGCGTTTTAGTTGCAGAAAGCAATGCTAAAGCTGTTCAATTAGCTTTATTGTTAAAAGGAATCGAAATTTCAGAAGACGATAAAGAAGTGGTTGCTTACAACGGACCAACTGTCGATGTACCAAAACCAGGCGAAAAAGTAATGGAACTATTAACAACCAAACCAAGAATCATTAACGTTGGGTTACAAAGCTTTACAGAATCAATCGTTGATTACGGTGGCGAAACTGTTCAATTTAACTGGCGTCCGCGTGCCAACGGCAATAAAAAAATGATTAAAATTTTGGATGCTTTGGAAGATTACAGTGAACAAATCGAAGCTGAAAATCACAAAGTAACAGACAAAATTAAAAATGCACAACCATTCTTAGTAGATGTGGTACCTGCAAAATCAGTGATTCCAGAATTAAATGATGACGCACAAAAAACATTACTTCATGCTGGACCACCAATCCAATGGTCTGAAATGACTGGACCAATGAAAGGTGCTTGTATCGGTGCAGCATTATTCGAACGTTGGGCAGACAACGAAGAAGATGCTTTGAAGATTTTTGAAGCTGGCGAAGTACGTTTCATTCCTTGTCACCATGTAAAAGCAGTTGGACCAATGGGCGGTATTACTTCTGGTAATATGCCAGTCTTTGTTGTAGAAAATCGCTTAGAAGGTAACGAAGCATACTGTATCTTGAATGAAGGTATCGGTAAAGTATTGCGTTTTGGTGCTTATTCACAAGAAGTGGTTGATCGTTTAGATTGGATTAAAGATGTTTTAGGACCAACTATTGCGAAAGCTTTGAAACTTTCTGAAGAAGGCTTGAACTTAAACGTATTGATTGCGCGCTCTATTACAATGGGTGACGAGTTCCACCAAAGAAATATTGCCGCATCTTTGAACTTCTTAAAAGAATTGTCTCCATTAATTATCAAAACAGATATTCCAGAAGATCAAAAATACGAAGTAATCAAATTCTTAGCTGACACAGATCAATTCTTCTTAAATGTCATGATGGCAACTGGAAAAGCAATTGTTGATGGTGCCCGTAAAGATACCAACGGAACGATTGTCACAACGATGACTCGTAACGGCGTGAACTTTGGGGTCCGGATTGCAGAAACAGGCGATCAATGGCATACCGCACCAGTAAATACACCAAAAGGTCTTTACTTCACTGGTTTCAGCGAAGAAGACGGAAATCCTGATGTCGGGGATAGTGCAATTACTGAAACAGTAGGCGTTGGAGCAATGGCTATGGTAGCTGCACCTGGCGTAACACGGTTTGTTGGTGCAGGTGGCTTTGAAGATGCGTTAGCAACCTCAAATGAAATGGCAAAAATCTGTGAAGGACACAACCCAACATTTTCAATTCCAACTTGGGATTTCCAAGGAACTTGTTTAGGAATTGATATCCGTAAAGTGGTGGAATTAGGAATTACACCAATCATCAATACAGGGATTGCACATAAAAATGCCGGTGTTGGTCAAATTGGTGCAGGGACAGTTAGAGCACCTCTAGGCTGTTTTGAAAAAGCCCTAGAAGCGTATGCTGAGAAACTAGGCATTACGGTTGAATAACCAACTAGTCATTAGTGACTACATTTTTCCTATCCACCAATATGGCAAGATGGGAACCATTCACAGTGTTTTTGAACGTTCATTTAATCTGAAAGTCCAGGATCAATTAATCAATGTTGCGAACTTCCATAATTATTTATCAAGCTTTGGTATGTTTTTGCCAGATCAATTGTTTCAAGAAATCTTTCCGTATGTACAACAAGGTAATAAAGTCAAAATCACAGAAAATCAGTTGACCTTTTACAGTACAGTCGGCGTGAAAACGATCCAACTCACACCTGCTGAGGTCGTTTCTTTAAACATTACTCATTTCAAGTTAGAAAAAGACCAATTACGCTTGTTGCGAGACCGCTTATTAGCGAGAAACTTAGAACGTAGAATTGGCCTGCCTTTAGACGAACGAGCAAAGCATATTTTCAAAAAAATGAGCCAAAAACAAAAAGTTTGGACACTATCGGAATGGCAAGAAGTAACGAATTATCTGATTGGTCGGGGCAAAGGGTTAACCCCGAGTGGTGATGACATTTTAGTGGCGTATCAAACAATTCTGTTCATACTTGCTGATGAAAGAGCTGCGGCGTTAGCCGCTACTCTTTCGGCAGCAAATTTATCCACAACAGATGTTAGTAAAGGCTATATTGCAAGCTCGGCTAAAGGATATGTAAATTCATTGTTGTATCAGTTACTCTTGGATTTGGAGAACCATCGGGATAATAGAGTTGACGAAAATATTGACAGAATTATACAAATCGGACATTCCTCTGGTAAAGATATGTCATTTGGAATGTTACTAGCTTTACAATCTGTAGAGTTAGATGAGAAGTGAGGAGAAGACATGGAGAATAGTAAAAAAAATCAAGCAGTGCAAGTGAGCAATAGTTACTGGATTAAAGTCGTAGCCATTTTCTTCGTAGGCTGGATTTTAATGTACGCAACACGAACTATTTTTAATCCAGTGATGGGGGTCATTGGAGAACAATTTGGTCTAAGTAACACACAACTTGGTTTAGCCAATAGTATCTTCTTTCTAACCTATGCTGTTGCACAGATTCCTTTTGGGATGATTGGCGATAAAATTGGGCGGAAATTAGTCATTGCTGTTGGGTTTATCGTTCTTGCTATTTCTACTTATTTTAGTGGATTAGCGACAACCTTTGTTATGTTTTTAGTCATTCGTGCAATTGCTGGTATTGGTCAAGGCGCTTACTATGGCCCGCAATATGCGCTATCGACAGAAGCGATTCCAGCAAGTAAACGGACCATCGGTAATGCCATCATCAATAGTGGGATGGCCTTCGGTACATCAGGTGGGTACTTACTTTCAAGTAAGTTGGTTTTAGAAAATGGTGAACATTGGAGCAAACCATTCTTTATCATGGCGATTCCAACGTTTATCGTAGGAATTCTTTTCTATACAATTTTGAAAGAAAAAGTGATTCGTCCTGGTGAAGAAGCTGCACGAGCAGCTGCTGAAGAAGGACCACAAGAAAAGATCTCATTAAAAGAAATTTTTTCAAATCGTAATTTATTAGCCGCATTTATTTTATGTTTCACAAGTATTTATGCAAACTTTGTCATTATTACTTGGTTGCCACAATTTTTAATTGCTGAACGTGGCTTTACAGGAGCGAGCGTTGGTTTCATTTCATCACTTGTACCATGGGCCTCTATTCCAGGCGCCTTAATCTTCGCTCGTTTGAATGATAAAACAGGTGCGACGAAAAAATTAGTCTTTACATTAGTACCTTTAGCAATCCTATCTGTCTTTGCGATTGCTTTTGTAACAAATCGGACATTGTTAATTTCTGTTTTAATTCTTTATGGGTTAACAGGGAAATTAGCGTTAGATCCAATTATGGTGACTTTTGTTACCAAACATGCACCAAAAGCGGCCTTAGGAACAACGTTAAGTGCCTATAATTTTATCGGGATGTCAGGGTCAATCCTAGCACCGTATGTCACAGGATATTTAGCAGATACAGCAGGCTCAATGCAAGTTGGCTTCTATCTTTCTTGTGTACTATTAGTTATTGGTTTACTAGCTTTTGCTTTCTTAGCTAAAGATGAAAGTAAACCGAAATTAGGTTAATTATCCCTTCGATAATGACTGAAACAATCAAAATGAGCAAGACAAAATCTTTCATTTCGTAAACAAATTATTTCTTATCCGTCGATACTGAAAAGATTTTGTCTTTGCTTTACTAAAAAGGAGCGAATCAATCAATGAGTTTAAACGTAATTGCCCTAGGTGGGAATGCTATTTTAGATACGGATCCAACAGATGAAGGCCAAAAAGCCGTCGTTAATCACGCGGCCAAATATATTGCAGAATTTGTTGCCAAAGGGGAACAAGTCATTGTCTGTCACGGAAACGGACCACAAGTAGGGAATTTGCTTTTACAACAAAAAGCAGGCGAAAGTGAAAAAAATCCAGCGTTGAAATTGGATACTTGTGTTGCGATGACACAAGGAAGCATCGGTTACTGGTTACAAAATGCTTTAACTAATGAGTTTGAAAAACGTAACATTGCTAAACCAGTTATCTCTGTAGTTACGCAAGTGCGTGTGGACAAAGAAGATCCTTCGTTTAAAAAACCATCAAAACCAATTGGTCCATTCTATACAAAAGAAGAAGCTGACGCGGAAGCAGCCAAAGATGGCTCTACGTATGTGGAAGATGCTGGCCGTGGCTACCGAAAAGTTGTTCCATCACCAATGCCTAAAGAAATTGTTGAAAAAGAGGCGGTTCGTGCTTTAGTAGAGGCGGACGTTTTAACTATCTGTTCTGGTGGCGGGGGCATTCCTGTCGTAGCAGAAGACGGACAATACGTAGGTGTGGAAGCGGTTAACGACAAAGATTTCTCTGCACGTGTTTTAGCTGAAAACGTTGATGCAGACCGTTTGATTATTTTGACAGGCGTTGATAACATCTACATTAATTACAATCAACCAGATCAAAAAGCATTAGAACAAATCAGTGTAGCCGAAGCAGAAGAATACATTAAAGAAGGTCACTTTGCTGCTGGTAGTATGCTACCAAAAATCGAAGCTGCCTTAGACTTCGTAAAAGGTGATGACAAACGGAAAGCAATCATTACTTCTATCGAAAACTTAGAAAACATCGATAAAGAAGCAGGAACTGTGATCAGTCAAAAGGGGTAGTTTACCATGAAAAAACCGTCCATGATCACCCAAATTGCAATTGCTGTTGTCGTAGGAATCCTCGTAGGACTCTTGATTCCTGCTAGCGGCAATTACTTGAAAATAGTTGGAGATGTCTTTTTGCGACTGATGCAAATGGCTATTCCTATCTTGATCTTAGGGCAAATTGTCCAAGCAGTTGGCAGTATTAATCCAAAAGAACTAACGAGCCTTGGGGGTAGAACAATCGCTGTTTTCGGGATTTCCTCCTTAGCTGCCGCTTTATGGGGCGTCCTAATGGCAGTCATTTTTAATCCAGGATACGGTGTTAAAATGACTGGCTTCCAAGATGCTTCTATTAAAGCGCAAGAAATCTCAATCACTGATACGATTTTAAATTTCGTTCCGAAAAATATTTTTGATTCACTGACTCAAGGATCGATTATTCAAATTATTGTCTTTGCATTATTTTTTGGTTTAGCACTGAATAAATACTTACAAAGCCATCCAGAGACACAACTCTTCCAAATAATTGTGGACTTTAATGAAGTTATCATTACAGTCATTCGATACGTCATGTATCTAGCACCTCTGGGGATTTTTGCTTTAATTGCTTCAACAATTAGTCACTTAGGCCTTCAAATTATTTTACCGTTAGTGAAGTATCTATTGGTCTATGGATTAGGAACTATTTTATTTTTGGGCATCTGGATTTTGGTTATCACATTGTACTGTAAAGTAAGTCCACTACGTTTAATTACAAACATGAAAAATATGTCTGTGATGGCCTTGGCGACAACTTCTTCAGCAATTACTTTACCAGTAGCTTTGGAAGAAACAGAAACAAAATTAGGTTTAAGTAAGCGAATTACTAACTTAGTGTTGCCGTTAGGTATGTCGTTAAACAGTAACGGTTCAGCGATGCATATGGCTTTTACTGTAATGACTATCGCTCAGATGTATCAGCTAGAGTTTGATATTACGAAAATGATTTACTTAGCAATTACAGCAACGTTTGTCTCACTAGCAAACGCAGTTGTTCCCGGTGCGGGTTTAGTCTCACTGGCAGTGATTGTTCCGCAAATGGGTTTACCCATTGAGAGTATTGCAATTTTTGCAGGCGTCGAATGGTTTGTTGGCATGTTACGAACAATTTTAAATGTCAATTCAGATGTTTACTCTGCTATTCTAGTTGCAAAATCAGTGGATGAAATTGACTATACTGTCTTTAACAGTAGCAATAAGTAGTGAAAAAAGGGAAGGAAATGCAAGGACGAAGAAGAAAATCACTTGTTTTCTTTCCCTTTTTTAAGATTAATGATAAAGGAGCAAGCGCAATGGAAGAAATGGTTGTCGTTACACCGGAAAAATTAGAAAAGCTGATGAAACAAAAATTAGAAGCTGCTGGTTTACATTCTGAACATGCCGAAGAAGTTGCTCGACATTTAACTTTTGCAGATGCTAGCGGTATTCATTCACACGGGGCGGTTCGTATGGATTATTATGCGGAACGGATTGCAAAAGGCGGGATCACGATTGACCCCGAATTATCATTTGAAAAAACTGGACCGTCCACTGCCATTTTTCATGGCGATAATGGCGTGGGTCAATTTGTTTGTAACGAAGCATTAGCTGCTGCAGTTGACCTAGCCAAAGAATCAGGGTTAGCATATGTTGGTGTTTCTCAAACGAGTCATAGCGGGACGTTATCGTATTATGTTAAAAAAGCAGCGGAACAAGGCATGGTTGCTCTTTCAATGTGTCAATCTGATCCAATGGTGGTACCGTTTGGTGGTACAAGCAATTATTTTGGGACAAATCCAATCGCTTTTGCAGCACCTAGAGCAGGTCATGAACCAGTCGTGTTTGATATGGCTACGACAGTACAGGCTTGGGGGAAAATTTTAGATGCACGTTCAAGAGATGTTGAAATTCCCGACACGTGGGCAGTAGACGAAAAAGGCCAGCCAACGACTGATCCTTATGAAGTACGAGGTTTATTGCCGATTTCAGGACCAAAAGGATATGGACTAATGATGATGGTCGATGTCTTAGCTGGTTCGTTGTTAGGCTTACCTTTTGGCAAACATGTCAGCTCCATGTATGCGGATTTAACGGAGAAACGGAATCTGGGACAGATGTTTTTAGTCATTGATCCAAGCCGCTTTACAGATTCTGAACGATTTAAAGAAAATATTAATCAAATGGTGGAAGAACTTCATAGTGTGCCTACAGCAGAAGGGTTTCAACAAGTTTACTATCCAGGAGAAATTGGTCAGCTAAACTATCAAAAAGCCATGTCAGAAGGCATTGAAATTCCACAAAGTATTTATGATTATTTAGTTAGTGAGATTGTACATTACGATAAATATGGCGGGCAAGGTGCCTTTGCCAAATAATGAGGAGCGCAGAGAGTATTCGCTGCTGCGTTGCTCTCGCCTTCTTTCTATTGGAGGAAAGTAAAATGAAAAAATCGTCAAAAGTAGCACTTATTTTTGCATTTTTAGTTAGTATTTTTGTGCCAGTTGCGGCCTTTGCTGATGAGATTGGGGATGTAGTTGCCCCGACAGGAATCATGGCATTAGTTGTGATTATTCCATTGATTGTTGTTTTGGTTCTATTGTTTATGAAAGTCGATATGATTATCGCTGGTTTAATTGGTGGCGTCTTAGCGATGCTGATTGGTGGCATTGGACTAGAAGAAGCGAATAAACAGATGTTGGAAGCTATCCCAATGATGTTAGGAATTACCGTTCCCATCATTAATTCAGCTGTTGCGATGGCGGTCTTTAAAGCAGGTAGTTATTCAGCTGCATTAACTTTAGCCAAACGAGGCACAAAAGGAAAAGTCGAGTATGTTTCAGCTTTTATTGTTATCTTATTAGCCGCAGCCACATATATGTCAGGAATTGGTGGCGGAAGTGCGATGGTTATTGCGCCATTGGCCTTTGCTGCAGTTGGCGTTGTTCCTGAATTAATTGCAGCAATGTCTTTAGCTGCTGCGGTATCATTTACAACATCACCCGCTTCATTAGAATCAAGTATTGTTTCAAAATTAGGTGATATCAGTGTCGGTTCATATGTTTCAACCATGCGACCTTACTGGTTATTCTTCGTAGCATTAGCGATTGTTTTAGCCTTTTGGGGCACGAAACATAGAAATGTTGGCTTTAAAGAGTCGGCAGATGATGAATTTGATAAAAAGAGCAATGGTGAATTATTTAAAATTACCTTGCCAGCCATTTTCTTATTGTTTGCTGTAATTTTTGGACCAATTGTGAATGATTTAATTGGTTTTGCCTTCTTTACGCCACTTGTATACATGATTTTAACATTAGTTTTAATTTTCTTATGTACAGATTTCTCAATGAACAAATCTGTCGAAGCGATGGTAGATGGGTCTACATATATTTTGACTCGTTTATTCCAAGTAGGGATTTTCTTAGCCTTTATTAATGTTATTGCGGAAACAGGAACGTTTGCTGTCATCGCAGGTGTTGCTGAAAATGCACCAGCCTTTATTGTCGTGCCAGTTGCCATTTTAACAGGGATTTTAATTGGGATTCCAGCTGGGGCCTACGTAGGTTCTGTTTTAACTTTAGTGCTACCAGTTGCTGTATCGTTGAACTTCCCGCCGTTAGCATTAGGTTTTGTAGCAATGGGTGTTGGTTTAGGTAGTCAAATGAGTTTCGTTAATATTACTATGCAAGCTTTATCTTCAGGCTTCCAAATTCCAATTTTGGATGTAGTTAAAGGAAACGTGAAATGGTTAAGTATTGCCTCTGTACTATTATTAGTTATCGGTTTAATCTTTGGATAAAAAACAATTTAGGGAGTGGAAAACATGGATTTATTAATTAAACAAGTTCGTCTTCAAGACGGTGAAGCATTACAAGATGTAGCTATTAAAGAAGGAAAAATCATTGAAATCGCCCCAGTTATTACTGGCGATGCCAAAGAAGTCATCGAAGCAGATGGTCGTGTTTTAATCCCAGGTTTTGTAGAAAGCCATTTACATTTGGACAAGGCATTAATCGCTGATCGTAAACCAAATAAATCAGGTACGTTGAAAGAAGCAATTGAAGTAACCGCAGAATTAAAACCAACATTTACCGAAGAAGACATTTACGACCGTGCTAAACGTGCCTTAGAAATGTTAATCGTTCATGGAACCACGGCGTTAAGAACGCATGCAGAATTTGACCCAGCGCAAGGTTTTACTGGCTTCAAAACAATTATGCGTTTGAAAGAAGAATACAAAGAGTTAATTGACATGCAAGTAGTTGCGTTTCCGCAAGAAGGAATTTTTAAAGCCCCTGGAACAGAACAAATGATGTATGAAGCAATGGATATGGGCGCAGACGTTGTCGGTGGTATTCCTTATAATGATGCACCAGCGAAAGAACATATTGATTTAGTGTTTGAAATTGCTAAAAAATATGATAAAGATGTAGATTTACATCAAGATTTTGCCGATGAAGCTGATGATATGAGTATTGAATATTTATGTGAAAAAACTATCGCTGAAGGCTACCAAGGCCGTGTTTCAGTAGGTCACTTAACGGCATTGCACGCCTTACCTGAAGCAGAATTGGCGCCTATTATTGCAAAAATGGCGGAAGCAAATATTAGCGTGATGGCTTTACCAGCAACGGATTTACATTTAGGGGCTCGCGGTGATCAGTACAATGTTCGACGTGCGGTTACGCCAATCCGTAAATTACGCGATGGTGGCGTGAATGTCTGTATTGCTACAAATAATATTCGCAATGCTTTTACACCATATGGCACAGGGGATATTGTTCAAACAGCGATGCTAGCCATTCCTGTTGGGCACCTAGGTGGAGCGGATGACTTAAAAACAGTGCTACCAATGGTAACAACAAGTCCTGCACGTGCGATGGGACTAGAAGGATACGGTGTCGCAGTTGGGAATAAAGCAGATTTAGTCTTATTAGACACAAAAGTGGTTGAACATGCGATTATTGATATTCCAGAACGGTTATATGTTATTAAAAACGGCCGTGTTACAGTCAAGACAGACAAAAAAGTCGAAATCATTCGTTAAGAAAAAAATCAAAAAGCTCAAAAGGTTAGTTTGCGTAACTAACTTTTTGAGCTTTTTTTTGATAAAGGTAAAGCTAGAAAAGTGAAAATATGCTTTATTTATCTTGTTTTAGCTACATTTATCTATTAAAAAGTTTATTTTCAGGTTATTTTCGGTCGATTTTCCTTGATATATATAGAATCTTCAGGAAATGCTCCTGTCTGTTTAAAATTCGGAATTTCAGAAATTATTCTTTTTTGCTAAACTAGTTATAACTGGTTAGTAAAAAGAAGTATTGGACGAATAGCGCTGAAACAAGTGAATGATCCAAAATATAAAGAAAAATGAAACCGATATCACAAGACAAGACTGTTGCTGAAAATGGTAAGTGATCATTCTGCTAAGTTTAGTGTCTTACTATTTAGTTAACTAGGAATTATTGGATTGTTCTTTAGAAAGAAGGGACAATATGAAGCGAAGTAAATGGAAAGAATTGATAGTAATTGGCATTTGCCATGTATTAGTATCTTTGATACTAATACAGACAACTGTTATTGCAGAAACGTTGCAAAGTACAACGATAGGTGAACAAGTAAGAAAGGAAACCAATCATTCATTAAAAGCAGAAAAAGCTGAAAGCGAACAAGCACAGATAAAGGATAAACTGTACGATGAAGAACCACTAGTATTGCCAAAAAGTGAGCTAGACGACAATGAGGTTAACATTACAAGTCAAGCGGTTAGAGAAAGGATTGAGACACCTAACTTAACTTATCGTTATGGGTTTGTTAATGAAGAGGGGCAGCTAGCTAACGCCAATGAGGTTCTTCTGCAGTATCGTAGTTGGGAAGGCAACCCCCAAAAAGGCACAAATGTGTGGGAAGGAAAAAGTCAACTAGTGACAGCATCCACAGTGGCTAACCTAAAAGAAGTGGTAATTCCAAGTGAGAAAGTGGCTGTCTATTCAGACAAATCAACGGTACTTGCAGCGAGTAACCAAACATTTTTTTTGCCAAGATATTATGCCTCTTTAAGCTTGCGCAACAAGGACGGGGAAATTGATCCAAATTATCCGCTACCGACGATTTTCGACGCAGCAGGAAAACAGTATCCAACAGCAATTTCACAATTTGAATTGGAAAAATTGTCTGCGCAACAATATAGTTGGAAAACAGGAGTAACATTTAACATTAGCGAGAGTCAAAAAATAATCGTTCCTTTGCACAACCAAGTGAAGATTGATTCATCGAATCAATCTGGGCTATTGAATTACTTTGAATTTTCAGGGCCTGTTTACTATCATGTTATCAATCGAAAAGTGACAGAACATTTTGTGAATAATCATGGGAAAATAATTCCGCCGCCACCGGGGTTTAGACAAGGAAAGCAAACGCTTATTGAACGTGACCCTTACACCTTTAAACAGAACGGCCTTTTGCCAAGTAGCTATGAAATTGACTCAAAAACATATCAATTTCAAGGATGGTATAAAGGTAAAACGAGACCTGAAAATTTAGAAAAAAGCGTAACGCCCAGTTATGATATTACCTATGATGACAATGATGATTTAACTGTTGTCTATAAGGAGCTACCTCAAAAAAATTATACATTTGAGGATGTCAATGGTGTTGAAATTGCACCACCATCTGATTTTATTCAGGATCACCAACAACCAATGACTACGGATGGCTTTCGCTATTTAGCTGGAAAAAAACTGCCACAACAATACAGCGTTAACGGTAAAACTTATTTATATCAAGGTTGGTATCAAAATAAAACAAAACAAGAGAGCTTAGAAAAAACAAAACGACCAATAAACTCCCCTGTTTTTAATGAAATGAACGATATTACAGCAGTATATAAGGAAATAACTGCAAAAGCTGAAATGCAAATAGAAGGACTAGTCAAAGTCATGCCAAGTGGTTATATACAAATTTGGCAGATTATGCTTACAAATGTGGGAGAAGTACCGTTAAAAAAAATAAATTTAAAGCCAGCAAGTGGCTGGTCACCAGGTCTAGCTCGGCCAACCCAAGTCACGATTCGTGTTGGATCTGAACCAAACAAAATTGTTCCTATTACTGATGAAAATTGGCGAGTTGGCATTGCTTTAAATACGGAAGTGCCTATTGGTCAGACAGCAACTATTATGATGACAACAATTGCTATAGGTGAACCAGATCAAGTTTTACAAGCGGCTATTGAAATGAATGGAAATTTTTCTGCTGTTCACGCAGCTGATACTGTCAGAATCCAACCTAAAAATCAAGAAATTGTGGCACCAGATGAGGAAGGTTTTATCAGCACACCAACTTTTGAGTTTGGTAAAGTCGCCATTTCTAGCAACACGCAGCAACATGGTTTAAAGCAGGCAACAGATTATTATGAAAATGGTCAGGAAAATCCATATTTACGTTTGAAAAAATCACAACCCAATTGGGCACTAACTGCAGAACTATCCCCCTTTGAAGGAAGAGTGGATCAACTATCATCAATGACAAAGTTATTGTTAGGAATAACCAATGTTTCAGGTTTTATTCAGTACAATCAACTAACGGAAACTAAAGTTGCTCTTGGCAAAACAACCGCTATTCAATTAGTTGCCAACGGTGTAGCTAGCCATATTGTTGCCAATGGTCAGTTTGACGAAAGTGATGTTTATCAATTTGATTTTTCTTTTGATCAAATCAAATTAGAAATTCCAGCAAATCAGGGTAGAAGTGACCAGCATTATCAAGCAATCGTGACTTGGAATTTAGTGACAGGTCCATAAGTCCATAAAAAATAAATTGAATAGTTTGATCAAAAACATTGCATAGAAATAATAAAAGGCGGCTCAACGAAGCGGCCTTTTTCTTGGTTCATTACCAAAATATAACGAATTTTGTAACAAAAACGTTTGATAAAAAGAAGGAAAAATGATTAATTTTACGAAAAAAAGCATATATCGACAAAAAAGAAGCAAAATTTGAATAAAAAAAGAAAAAATATGAAAAAAAATCGAAGAATTGTTTAACAATTGAAAATGTGTGAAAACCAGTCATGACAAGGTATGAAAGCCTTACAAAAGGTAAGTTTACCTATTATGGAGAAAGAACGAGTGATCTGAAATGTTTTTGTAACATTTCTATTGCTTAATTGAAATATGGGTGTGGTAGAATGTTTTTGTCGTAAGAAAAGATTAAGATATTTTAAATAAACTTTAGAAATTAATTCGGAGGAATGACAAGTGAAGAAACGTCTATTTGCATCAGTATTACTATGTTCATTAACGCTATCAGCAATTGCTACTCCAAGCATCGCTTTGGCGGACAATGTTGATAAAAAAATTGAAGAAAAAAATCAAGAAATTTCATCATTAAAAGCAAAACAAGGGGATTTAGCTTCACAAGTATCTTCTTTAGAAGCAGAAGTATCTTCAGTATTTGATGAAAGCATGGCTTTACGTGAACAAAAGCAAACACTAAAAGCAAAATCAGAACAATTACAACAAGAAATTACAAACTTGAATCAACGTATTGAAAAACGTAACGAAGCAATCAAAAATCAAGCACGTGATGTTCAAGTTAATGGACAAAGCACAACAATGCTAGATGCAGTTTTAGATGCGGACTCAGTTGCAGACGCAATCAGCCGTGTTCAAGCTGTTTCAACAATCGTAAGTGCCAACAACGACTTAATGCAACAACAAAAAGAAGACAAACAAGCGGTTGTTGATAAAAAAGCTGAAAACGAGAAAAAAGTGAAACAACTTGAAGCAACAGAAGCTGAATTAGAAACAAAACGTCAAGATTTACTTTCTAAACAATCTGAATTAAACGTAATGAAAGCTTCATTAGCATTAGAACAATCATCTGCTGAAAGTTCTAAAGCTGGCTTAGAAAAACAAAAAGCAGCTGCTGAAGCAGAGCAAGCACGTTTAGCTGCTGAACAAAAAGCTGCAGCTGAAAAAGCCAAACAAGCTGCTGCAAAACCAGCTAAAGCTGAAGTGAAAGCAGAAGCACCAGTTGCCTCTTCATCAACAACAGAAGCACAAGCACCAGCAAGCTCAAGCTCAGCAACTGAATCAAGCACGCAACAAACAACTGAAACAACTACACCAAGTACAGATAATAGTGCAACAGAAAATACTGGCTCTTCTTCATCAGAACAATCTACAACACCAAGTGGTAGTGAAAGTAATGGCGAGGGAACAGTTACACCACCAACACCAGAACCAGATAAAAAAGATCCAATTCCAACACCACCACCAGCTACAGGTGATGTGACGCTTGACGCACTGAACGCTTTGCGTCAAAGAAATGGTTTACGTCCGGTTGTTTGGGATGCAGGGTTAGCTGCTTCTGCAACTGCTCGTGCAGCACAAGTTGAAGCAGGTGGCATTCCAAATGATCACTGGTCTCGTGGAGATGAAGTCATCGCAATTATGTGGGCGCCAGGCGAATCAGTAATCAATGCTTGGTTCTATGAAACAGGTATGTCTACTTCGACAGGGACGGGACATCGTGATTGGGAAATGAATCCAAGTATCACTCGTGTTGGCTTTGGTTATGTTGGTCAAACAATCGTAGGACACTCAGCCTAATCAGCAATGATAAAAATAGACGTAAGCAGCTTCTGAAAAGAAGCTGCTTTTTTCATTACTATTTCAACCATCTCCGTTGACAAATTTGCTAAACGTGGTATTCTAATTATAATCTAATAATTTCCGTTGAATAGGAAAGTAAGTACAAGACAGCTGGTAGAGAGACTTTGGTTGGTGAAAAAAGTTAGATGTCTGTATCGAAAAATGGCCTAGGAGGAATTTTTGTCGAAACGTAGGCAAAAACGTAATGTCTTTCGTTAACAAGACCGCTGATTATGATTGTCAGTTGAAGGGAAAGAGTCATCTTTCCGAAAAAAGGTGGTACCGCGATAATAATCGCCCTTTTACTAGTTACGGCTAGTAAAAGGGCGTTTTTTTATAAATAAAAATAGGAAAGAGTGAGGCAAATGAGTAGTCAGATTCCTTTTACAGTTGATCATGTGGGAAGTTTTTTACGTCCAGAAACAATTAAGAAAGCACGGAAAAAGGTCCAAGCAGGTGCTTTATCTCAAGCAGAGCTACGTCTTATTGAAGATGAAGAAATCAAAGCATTAGTAGCAAAACAAAAAGCTGGCGGCTTACGGGGAATCACAGATGGTGAATTTCGTCGCGGTTTTTGGCATATTGATTTCTTAGAAGGATTAAATGGCGTGACAGGCTATATTCCAGAAACGGGGTATAACCAAACCTTTCATGGAAAAGCAGCTCCGGCCTATAATATCCGCGTAGTGGATAAAATATCTTTTCCTGCGCAACATCCATTTTTAGATGACTTTTCATTTTTAAAAGAGGTGGTGGAAGTTGGTGATGGCACGGTAGCCAAAGCAACGATCCCTAGTCCGACCATGATTTTACGTCAAGAAATTTTATCCAACGACGGCACCTCGCGCATTCAAACAGTTTATCCAGAGATTGGTGCTTTTTATAAGGATTTAGCACAAACATATAAAGACGCAATTGCAGCCTTTTATGAGAGAGGTTGCCGCTATTTGCAATTTGATGATACAAATTGGGCGTTTCTAGCTGATCAGACAAAACAAGAAGAATTACGAGCAAAAGGAATACAGCCAGAAGAAATTGCACAAGTGTGTACCACGATTATTAATGAAGCCTTAGCTGGCAAGCCAGAAGATTTAACTGTAACCACACACATTTGCCGTGGGAACCATGCTTCGTCTTGGTTATTTTCAGGTGGTTATGAACCGATAGCAAAAGAATTATTTGCTACGAATTATGATGGTTTCTTCTTGGAATATGACTCAGATCGTGCAGGGGACTTTTCACCATTAAGACATTGGCAAAATAATGGCAGCAAAGTCGTTTTAGGTTTAGTTACTTCTAAGTTTCCTGAATTAGAGGACACTGAACAAGTGAAAGCGCGAATTCAAGAAGCCCAA
The DNA here is from genome assembly GCF_040886645.1 of Enterococcus sp. GC34. NCBI lineage: Bacteria > Bacillati > Bacillota > Bacilli > Lactobacillales > Enterococcaceae > Enterococcus > Enterococcus sp. GC34. Next base: position 88,406 of record NZ_JBFOEF010000008.1, on the reverse strand, counting down.
CAGTTTGTTCCTTTAGAAAACTTAAGTATTAGTCCGCAATGTGGTTTTGCTTCGACGGAAGAAGGAAATCGTTTGACGGAGGAAGAACAATGGCGCAAAGTTCAATTACTTCAAGAAATTGCTAGAGAAGTATGGTAAAAAACTGGGACATAAGTCTAAACGGCTTATGTCCCAGTTTTTTCATTGTATTATTTTAAATATTGATCTTTAGTAAAATTCGTGTGTTCATACTCGCCGTTGTCACCATAAAAGCGGTTATAGCGTTGTTTGAATTTTCGGAATAAATAAATGACTGTCACTTTAACTAGGCAATACATTGGAATCCCAAAAATAACGCCCATTAAACCAAACAGTTCACCCATAACTAACAAGACAAGTAAAATAGTAATCGGATGGACTTTTAATTTATCGCCCATCACACGAGGAATAACAAAATCTCCATGAATCAATTGGATGGCAAACCAGACGATAACAAATTTTACTACCATAAATGTGGAATCCTGAAAGGCAATAATCAATCCAGGAATAAAGGCAATAAATGGTCCAATATAAGGAATAATACATAAAATACCAGCAGCTAAAGCTAAAATGCTACCAAATTGTAAACCAATTAATAGAAAAGCTGGCCAATACATAATCCCTAAAACCAAGGAAGCAATGACTTGACCTTTTAGATAATCGCCAATTTGAATGTTGGCAATTTGGCTATATTCATCAAAATCAGGACGAAAAGCTGGGGGAATGATGCCTTTTACAAAGCGATAAAACTTTTCTTTGTCTTTTAAAAGGAAAAAGGCGATGATAGGTCCTGTAAACAAGGTTAGGAAAGTAGAAGAGACTGCAGAAAAGACGCTTCCCAGACCTTGTGCGCCTGTTTGTAGGTAATCCCCTGCAAAGTCTTTAAAGGAGTTTGCAAGTTTGCCCCAGAGCTGATTAATCGACTCATTAGCGGATTCTAAATCTTTTGCAAAAGGTGTTTTAGCCATAAATTCTTGTACTGTTTGGAGCGTGCTTTTCCAAAAACTTGGGAATTGTTTGATTAATTCTTCCGTTTGGTCTTGGATAATTGGGAAAAGTTGCAGTCCAGCTAACACTAGTAATGCAATAATTAAGACATAGAGAATCGCAATCGCCCAAACACGGGGAATTTTTTTCTCAAGGCGTTTCACCATTGGATTAAGCAAATAAAATAGAATAATACCAAAAAGTACCGGGCCTAAGACGGCACTAAAAATAACAAAAATTGGTTTAAAGATAAATGAAACAGTGTTGAATAAAAAGATAGTTACAGCAATTAGACAAAGGATAGTTAATGTGTAAAGTAAATTTTTCCCACCTAAAAAGCGGATCCACTTGGTACTTTCTTTATCCATAAGTTGCTCCTTTCGTTAAGCTTTATTTCTAAAATGACCAATAATTTCAATGACACCCATGAAAATCAGGATAAATCCAAAGACTTGCATCAAAACTAAGAGACTTTTGAAGGGGTTGAAAACTAAAACAGCTCCAGCGATTAAAACCAGAATACTGTAGATAAGCGCGCCTGTTTGACGAGTATTTAAAGCAAAAGTCAATTGAACGAGGCCGTTTATAACAATGCTAATCCCTAATAAAAACGGCAGAATCGAAACAATCACCGGTGCAAAAAATAAAAAGGCTACTGCTAAGACGACAAAGATTAAACCTGTTACGAAACCAAGCCCCCAGCTACCCGTTTGTTTTTTTATTTTGTAGTCATCATAAATATTAATTAACCCTAAAAGCATCAAATAACCAGCAATTAAATAACCGACGAACTGGAAGAAAGCACCGGGATTAAAGACAATGGCACTTCCGATAACGATAAAGACGGCGTCGCGCAATAGGGTATGGCGCCGAAAATTTTCTCTAAAAGTTTGGAACATAAAAATCCTCCTCAATGTTATTGTTTCTTTTATTCTAGCGGAAAAAAGAAAAAAGTGCGAGTGGTAGCTCTAAAAAGTGTTGAAAACTGTGTCTTTAGAAAAAATAACATTAAAAATTAAAAAAGTCTTACAAATGAGCGAAAATTGGCATATAATGGAAAGTGAAATTTTATTTTAAGAAGGAGAGATTTGATGGATTTATTACCTTTATTAGGCGTATTGATCGTCATTGTCGGCTTCGCATTGAAATTTGATGCTATCTTGATTGTGATGGTTGCTTTAATAGTGACGGCTTTTACTGGCGGGCTTGGTTTGACATCGATGCTAGAAACACTAGGAACAACCTTTGTGAATAATCGAGGCATGGCTATCTTTATTATTATTATGTTAGCAACAGGAACGTTAGAAAGAAATGGCTTGAAAGAGTCAGCGGCTACGTTGATTAAACGATTCAAAAAGGTATCTGCTGGTGTGATTATTGACATTTATGGTGTCTTTCGGATTATCTTCGCCGCTTTTAACGTAAGTTTTGGTGGGGTAGCAGGTTTTGTGCGTCCGATTATTTTGCCAATGGCGTTAGGAACAATTGAATCAAAAAATTTACCAATGGTGCCAGAGTATGAAGAAGAACTAAAAGGGATGGCTTCAGCCATGGAAAATATCTGTTGGTTCTTTGGTCAAGTTCTGTTTGTTGGTGGGGCTGGGGCATTGCTTGTTCAATCAACATTGAAAGATTTAGGCTATGAAGTGACATTAGGTAAATTGGCTTTAGTGGAAGTACCAGTCGCCTTAGTTGCCTTAATTTCGGCAAGTATTTACTTTACTTTAAAAGAAAAAAGATTACGTAAAAAATATTATGGACAGGAGGGACTGAAATGAGTTTTTTCACAGATCCAAGTATTGATTTGAGTGCAAAGTTATTGGAAGTCCTTTATATTTTTATGGGTATTATCTTGTTATATACAAGTTTTCGTAGTTTTCGTGATAAAACCAATCAACATGCGTATGGGACTAGTTTATTCTGGGGGATTTTAGGGATCTTAATCGGTTTTGGTCGGTTTATTCCACCAGTTGCCTGTGGCGTACTTATTTTTGTGATGACAATTCCGGCAATTCTTCAAAAAGTGACAAAAGGAGAAAGTCGCTTACCTTCGAAAGAATACATGGAAAAAATGTCTCAAAAATTAGGAATGAAGATTTTTATTCCCGCACTAAGTATCGGGGTTTTTGCAATTCTTTTTGCCACATTGACTACTTTAGGAGCTTTAGTCGGTGTCGGTGTTGGTGTCTTTGTAGCGATTTTCATCATGATGTTCTTTTCTAAAAATAATACGCCGAAAGTATTTTTTGATGATGCGGCGGAAATGTTAGAAACAGTCGGTCCGCTTAGTACGTTGCCAATGCTGTTAGCTTGTTTAGGTGCTGTTTTTACTAGCGCTGGTGTTGGTGAGATTATTTCGAAAGGAGTTAGTGCCGTAGTACCAGCAGGAAATGTCAATGTAGGGATTATTATTTATGCTGTGGGAATGGTTATTTTTACGGCTATCATGGGCAATGCCTTTGCAGCAATAACCGTGATGACAGTCGGAATTGGTGTGCCGTTTGTCTTTTCTTTAGGTGCAGATCCCGCATTAGTTGGGATGGTTGCCTTAACATGTGGTTTTTGTGGTACACTGTTAACACCGATGGCTGCGAACTTTAATATCGTACCTGTAGCCATGTTGGAAATGAAAGATAAGTACGGCGTCATTAAAAATCAATTGCCGATTGCACTTTTCATGTTAATTTTCCAAATTGTTTATATGATTCTATTCAAATAAGAAAGGATGATCGAAATGAAAGTTGTCGTTACTGGCTTTGATCCATTTGGAGGAGAAGCAATCAATCCTGCCTTTGAAGCAGTCAAAAAATTACCTGCTGAAATTGCAGGAGCTGAAATTATTAAAGTTGAGGTGCCAACTGTTTTTGGCACTAGTGGTGAAAAAGTGGCTGAAGCAATTGAAACCCATCAACCAGATATGGTGATTTGTGTTGGACAAGCAGGCGGCCGTCAAACAGTCACTGTTGAAAAAGTGGCGATTAATTTAGCGGAAGCGCGTATCCCGGATAATGCAGGACAACAACCAAGCAATGTGCCGTTGGTTGAAGATGGAGCAACAGCCTATTTTACAAATTTACCGATTAAAGCGATGGTAAAAAATTGTCATGACCATCAATTACCTGCAGCGATTTCTTATACAGCAGGAACCTTTGTATGTAATGATATTATGTATCACTTACTACACTTAATTAACACTAAATATCCAACTATTCGTGGCGGATTTATTCATGTTCCGTTCCTACCAGAACAAACAATTGATAAACCAACGTTTGCTTCTATGTCATTAGAAGCAATCACAGATTCTTTGTTCTATATGATTGAAGCAGCGGTAAAAACGCAAGAAGATATTCAACTACAAGGTGGCACAACCCACTAATTAACAGGCGCTTTCGTGAGAACGGAGGCGCTTTTCTATTTTTACAAAAAGAAAAAGTAATTTTTGTTGGCGTGTGAAAAAATTTTTTTATACTATTTTCGTTGACAAGTCGGTTTCTTCTTGGTATATTGAGATTCATAAATTATTAGCCCAGTAGGAAATAGATGTTTTGTTCAGAAAGTCGATGGTTGCTGCGAATCGATCAAGTCTATTTGTGAATTACACTAATAAGTAGTGACAATTACATAATACATAAGCGAGAAGCAAGTAAGCTTCTAATTAAGGTGGTACCGCGGAGAGATTCGTCCTTATTCTTTAAGGATGAATCTCTCTTTTTATGTAGCTTTAGGAGGCGTTTTCAATGAGTTGTGGAGGGGTTATTCGTTATCATAAGATCCTTTAATGTCAGAGTATTCAGAAAAAAGATTAGAGGAGAGTAACGAAATGAAAGAAAAACAGAAAAAGAAGACCGTGAGTGTTCGAGAAGCAAGTATCGTGTTATTAATTATTGTGGCAGCTATTGCAACAGGAGTAATTGGCTTAAAGATATCGCCAAATATTACTATTTTGTTTGTGATTGCATTGATTTTAGGCTACGCAATGTTTCGTAAAGTACCATTTGATCAAATGCATAAAGGGATTGTTGATGGCTTGAAGCCAGGGATTATTCCAATTTTTATTTTCATTTTAGTGGGTGCATTGATTGCCGTTTGGATTCAAGCAGGAATTATTCCAACGATTATGGTTTTTGGTTTTAAAATGATTAGTGTTAAATGGTTTGTGCCGTCAGTTTTTATTGTCTGTGCGATTGTCGGCAGTGCAGTAGGTAGTGCTTTTACAGTGATGTCAACAATTGGAATTGCCTTTTTCGGTATTGGCAGTACCTTAGGGTTAAATCCAGCTTTAGTTGTGGGGGCGATTGTTTCTGGTTCAGTTTTTGGTGATAAAATGTCGCCTTTATCAGAATCAACAAACTTAGCCGCAGCGATTGTTGAAGCGGATTTATTTAAACATATAAAAAACTTGATGTGGTCGACTGTACCAGCATTTATCGTCTCTTTAATCTTGTTTATGATTTTAGGGCAAACGTACGCGAATACAAGTCTGACAGAAGTAGTTCAAGTTATTCAAGTATTGGAAGACCACTTTACCATTTCCATTTGGTCATTGTTACCATTAGCCTTAATGTTAATCTGTGCTTGGCGCAAAATTCCAGCGATTATCACGATTTTGTTAAACATTATTGTGGCAGTAATTATGATTATTATTCAAAATCCGAAAGTATCGTTGCAGGCATTAGGAAACACGTTGGAAAATGGGTTTGTTTCTCAAACGGGGAACGCACAAATTGATCAATTATTAAGTCGTGGCGGAATTATGAGCATGATGCCGACTGTGGCACTTATTATTCTAACGTTGTCTCTAGGTGGCTTATTAATGGAATTAGGATTGATTTCTGCGGTCATGGAAGTTGTTTCGCAGAAAATGAGCAGTACACCGAAATTGATTTTATCAACGTTATTAACAGGAATTGGCGTAAATATTTTTATTGGTGAACAATTCCTATCGGTTATTTTACCAGGGAATGCCTTTAAAGAAGTTTACAAAAAAGAAGGTTTGGATCCGACTGTTTTAGGCAGAACCTTGGAGGATGGTGGGACGGTTATTAACTACCTCATTCCTTGGGGGATTGCAGGTAGCTTCGTAGCGGGGACCTTTGGCGTACCAACGTTGACTTACTTACCATTTGTTTTCTTTAGCTTATTATCGCCTGTCTTCTCAATGGTCAGTGCGTTTACTGGTTTAGGGATTAAGCGGTTATCAGCAGAACCTGTTACCGAAAAATAGGTTGATTAAAATAGAACAGTTGATGGGGAATACTGTAGTTTCTCTCTGTCAGTTGTTCTATTTTTCTTGTAAAAAAGGTTGCATTTTTAGAAAGAAACAGTTATAGTTGACTAGTCAATTGTTGACGAGTCATCTTTTTAAGGAGGAAACTATGTCGTTATCATTACGGGAAGTCAGCCAATTATTATGTCAGTTAAAGGTATTAGATCAAAAAATTACCAAAGTTTTTGAAGAGCAAGTTGGCTTGAGTTTGACTCGTTATGAGTTGCTGATGATTTTAAAAGAACGTCAGCCGTGTCTTCAAACAGAGATTCAAGAACACTTAAAAATCGATAGTGGTGCGGTCACTCGCCATTTGAAAATTTTAGAAGAGAAACAGTATGTGACACGACAGCGAAATCCAGAAAATAATCGGGAAGTGCTAGTGCATTTAACAGAAAAAGCACAACAAGAACTGCAGCAATGTACAGCCAAGCAACAAACGGTAACAGAAATTATTCCCAGTACATTTACAAAGGACGACTGTCGCCAGTTAAAAGAACTTTTGACAAAACTAGATCAAAGCATTACAACGAAAGAGGTATGATAGAATGACAACATATACAACGAATGATTTTTCAGAGATTGTTTTTGGCCGCAAATCGGTTCGGGTGTACGATGAAACCCATAAAATTTCTCATGAAGAAATGTTAACAATGATTCAAGAAGCGACCACCGCCCCTTCTTCTGTTAACATGCAGCCATGGCGTTTTGTCGTAGTGGAAAGTGAAGCAGGCAAAGAAAAATTAAAACCCTTAATTCGCTTTAATACGCGTCAAAATGAAACATCTTCTGCAATGCTCTTAATTTTTGGTGATCTAAACTGCCATGAGCGAGGAGAGGAAATTTACAATCAAGCTTATGCTAGTGGTAAAATGCCTAAGGAAGTGCGGGACCAACAATTAGCAGCCATTATTCCCCATTATGAAAGTTTAAGCAGAGAACAAATGAATGACATCGTAAAAATTGATGCGAGTTTAGCAGCTATGCAATTTATGTTAGTAGCCCGAGCTCACGGATATGAAACAAATCCAATCGGTGGTTTTGAAGCGGAAAAATTAGCCGAAACATTTGGTTTAGATCAAGAGCGCTATGTCCCAGTAATGATTTTATCTGTGGGTAAGGGCATGGAAACTGGTTATGAATCTGTTCGTTTAGCACCAGAAAAAATCACGACATTTGAATAGGCAATAAAAAATGACGGCGTACGCTTACATCAACCAACATTCTTAAAGAAAGTTGGCTAATGCAACAGCGATGCCGTCATTGTCGTTGGATAAAGTGACTTCCGTTGCGATGCTTTTAAGCTCGTCAACGGCGTTTTCCATAGCAATCCCCGTGCCGGCCCATTCCAACATTGTATAATCGTTGTGACCATCACCAAAAGCAATTACTTCTTCAGCAGCTATACCTAACTGTAGGGTTAGTTTTTCTAAAGAACGCGCTTTATCAATATTTTTTGCGGTAAATTCAAAATAGAAAGGAGCGGAAAAAGCAGCGGTGACGGTTTCTTTGAAAGGCGCGTAGATGGCCTCATGATATTTTTGTAAATAGGCGGGTTCACCAGCAATTAAAATTTTGTTCAAGGGAAAGTTTAGTCTGGCGGCTAAATCATGCCACTCACATAATTGAAAGTTGCCGCCCCGTGATTCATATTCAATAATATTAAAATCACCAGTCTCTAAATGTAAGGTGTGATGAAAAACATCATTGACATACATAAATGTTTCATCATTAATCATTGGAATTACGTCAAATTGTTTCAAATGCTCTAAAATTTGTTGACTCAATGACTTTGAAATTGTCTGGTTAAATAGTTGTTGCTGACTGCCATGATGGGTGACACAAGCGCCGTTATAGGAAAGTAAGTGTCCATTATAATGAGCCATCTCCAATTCATCTGCTAAGGGTCGCATACCGTTAGTCGGGCGGCCAGAAGCCAAAATCAGTGATAGGCCTTGTTTTTGTGCAGCTACTAGTGCTTGTCGCGTTTTTGGTGAAATCTTTTTTTCTGAAGTTAACAAGGTGCCATCAATATCCATTACAATTGCTTTGATTGCCATAATTGGCCTCCAATCCGAAGAGTTTCTTTCTTTTAGTATAAAAGTTTTTTCTATTAATGTAAACGGATTCTCTTGTGAGGTGTATAAAAGAATTATTTTACAAAAATCTATACTATTTTTTTGTGAAATTTCATATAATAGAAGTATTCTAATTATCTACATAGAGAGCGAGGGACAAGGAATATGAAGGAAAAAGAAATGCATTCGCTCTTTTTTAAACATAAGTTTGTGAAAGTAACTCCCTATTTACGTCGTTTTGGTCATCGTTTGAGTGGGATGATTATGCCAAATTTGAGTATTTTTATTGCGTGGAGCTTATTGTCTTTGGTGGCTGGCTATACGACCGGGAATCTACGGCTAGCTCTTTCTGAAGTCGAAACGATAATGATTCGAGTTGTTTTACCGATTTTAATTGGTTTTACAGGCGGAAAAATGTTCGAGGAACAACGTGGCGGCGTCGTTGCTGCTATTGCGACAGTGGGCGTGATTGTTTCCACAGATGTTCCACAGTTGTTTGGTGCTATGTTTATTGGGCCTTTAGCAGGATATACTTTCGCCAAAATTGAACAAATTCTCTTACCGAAAGTTAAAGAAGGCTATGAGATGCTGACTAAAAACTTTTTGGCAGGAATTGTGGGAGGACTGCTTTGCTGTTTTGGTATTCTGGTTGTAGCTCCTGCTGTTGAAAGCGCTAGTTTTTGGCTGTATCAATTTTCTTCTTGGTTAATTGAAGCCAATCTTTTACCATTGGTTCACGTTTTCTTAGAACCCTTAAAAGTGTTATTTTTTAATAATGCGATTAATCATGGCTTATTAACGCCTCTAGGTTTAGAAGGTGCTAGTCAAACAGGTCAGTCCATTTTATTTTTATTGGAAACAAACCCTGGACCAGGCGTGGGCGTTTTGGTTGCTTTTCTGCTGTTTGGTCCTGTAGGACAACGAAAAACAGCAGGAGGCGCCACCATGATTCAATTGATTGGGGGTATTCATGAAATTTATTTTCCGTTTGTTTTGATGGATCCGCGCTTATTTTTAGCAGTAATTGCTGGAGGAATGAGTGGTACGCTTGTTTTTCAAATATTTAATGTGGGGTTAAGCGCTCCTGCTTCGCCAGGTTCATTGGTTGCGATTTTAGCCAATGCCCCGACTGAGGCAAGGCTGGCGGTTTTTAGTGGAATTTTTGTTAGCTTTCTGTGCTCTTTTGCAATAGCAAGCTTGTTATTAAAACGTCAACGAGGAACTGAACCAGTTTCAATGATAAAGATGAAGGAGAAGGAGGAAGACCAAGTGAAAACAGCCACACCTAATTATCAGCAAATTTTATTTGTTTGTGATGCAGGAATGGGCTCAAGTGCCATGGGGGCTAGTTTGCTAAGCCGACAATTAAAAGCTGTGGACTTGGAGATACCTGTGACTTACCAGTCCGTTCATCAGATGAAGTGGCAGCCTAAGACATTAGTGGTCATTCAAGCAGAATTGAAACAGTTAGCACAAAAGTACGTCCCAGAAAAGGATATGGTGAGTGTTCAAAATTTTTTAGAAATTAAATCCTATTACCCGCAAGTTTTAGCCAAACTGACTGCTTCTTCTCAAGAGCAATCTTCACTTGGTTCAGAGTCTACTGAAACGAACCCGACAAAACAAATACAGAAGCTTGTTTTTTTATATGCCGAGAATGTTCGAGGATCGCAAACAATGGGAATGGAATTATTGCGGCAACAAGCGGCGAAACAAGGAGTCGCGATTGAAGTATCTAAAGAGCCACTGGAAACAGTCTTTTTTACCAAGGAGACAACCTACGTAGTGACTCGTGAACTGGCGCAAGCCTATCATTTAGATCTAACGCAACAAAATTTATACGTAGTTACTAGTTTTTTGAATAAGAAAGAGTATCAAGAATGGCTGGAAGGAGGAGCTGATAGATGTTTTTAACGACAAGAGAAACTGTTCTATTAACGGAATTAGTGAATAGTCCCACCCCCGTTTCAGTAAACCGTATGATGAATTTGTTAAAGGTTAGCCGCCGGACGGTATATCGTGAATTAGAAAATTTAGAAACCTCGCTAGCATCGATGGGCGCGACGTTGGAAAAAGTAGCTCGTGGGCGCTTTACGATTCAAGCAGATGAAGCAGCGATGACGGAAATTCAGGCTGCTATTTTAGGAGAAGAGACACAGGAACTTTCTACTTTGGCGCGGCAACATGCGATTTTATTGACATTACTTCAAACAAAAGAGCCAGTCTCTATGCATTATTTTCTGGAAACGTATTGTATTAGTAATACGACTTTTTATGCCGATATTAAACAATTAGAAACACGGATTGCTCGGATTCCGTTGACGATTTCTCGGAATCAAGGTTATGAAGTGACTGGTTCTGAAAAATATCGCCGTCTTCTAATGGCGAATATTCTAAGTATGGAAATTAATGAGTATCAATTTTTTCATTTTACCGAATTAACAACAAACGACCATTTTTTCTTTCAGTTTATTCATGCAGAACATTTAGCATTTGCACAAACAATTGTTCAGCCAGAAGTAGAAACTTTATTTCCAGCATTAAGTGATCGCAAATTACAACATTTGATTTTAATGTTAACAATTGCGATGGATCGAGTCACTGCAGGTTTTTATTTAGCTGATGAGACCTATACTGGGCAGATGAATAAGGCCTTTCTAAATTGTTCTAAACGACTTTTTTCAAAAGTCGCTGCTGAAACGAAACAACTATACGCTGTCAGTGAGATTGTTTTTTTTGCTAGCTTATTAAGTGATTTTTCTAATTCTTTTGATGAAGATTTTTTTGATGAACATTTTGACACTCAGCTGGCTTATGCAGTGAAACAACTGATTGAAGCAGTAAGTCAAGAAACGGAAGTTAATTTTTTCGAAGATACCAATTTGTATAAAATGTTGTTGACGCATTTATCAGGTGTTTTTTCGCGGGCGGTTTTACAAGAAGAAGATTTAACGAATCCCATTTTAGAACGGATCATGAATCAATATCAAGAAATAGCTGCGGCTTTACGCCAAGCGTTGCCGCAAATTTTTCCGCAAAAGAATCTATCGGAAGAGGAAATTGCCTACATGGTACTTCATTTTGCTAATTCTTTAGAACGGAGTCCCAAAATTATGGAAGTTGATATTGCTGGTTTTTCTCCTAGCGGTTTGGCTTCGACAAGTATGCTGGAAATGCGATTACGGCGCTACTTTCCTTTTATCAACCAGATTCATTTTTTTCGGATTGCGGATTTAGGTAAGGTGAATGTTGAGGAAAACTATGACTTAGTGATTTCCACTTCGTTATTACCAGGATACAATGGTAAATATAAATTGATCTCACCGTTACTTTTAGACGATGAAATCCACCAATTGAAAGAAGAGTTTAAGCGGATTAGTCACGAAAAACGCTCGCTTAGGAAAGCACCTGTGAAAAAAACAGGTGGCGAAGAAAGCTACGAAACAGTGGTCGCTTTCATGGAAGAAATTAGTAAACTATTAGAAACATTTTTCATAGCAGATTTAAATAATCAAGCGGATTTAGCAGAAACCGTTCAACAAGCTCTCGCGCAACTTTCCACAGATTTAATCACCGATAGTGCAATCGTCTGTCAGCAATTGATGAAACGTTACGAGCAAGCGCCTATTGGGATTCCTCAGACGGAAATGGCCTTATTCCATACCTCAAGTACAGCAGTGACACAGCCTGTTTTTTGTATTTTTAATTTGGCCCAGCCACTTATGATTGAAGGTATGGATAAAAAGCCGATGCAGTTGCAACGTATGTTACTCATGCTAGCGCCGATGCCGATTGATGAAACAATCGGGAAAATTTTAGGAAAAATCAGTGGTGCGATTATTATGAATGATTTAAATACAGAAATTTTTCATTCAGGAAATGAAGCCATTGTTTATCAGTTGCTTTCGTCATTATTAATTGAAGAAATGAAAGGCTAGGTGTTGAGAGATGTTTGAAATTACAGCGGAGCAAATAATGTTGAATCAATCGTATGCTAGTTGGGAGGAAGCACTTGCAGCTTCTGGTGAGTTACTGCTAAAAAATCAGTTGGTCACGCCTGACTATGTCAAAGCAATGTATCAACGCCAACAAAAAGTCAGCGTGTATATCGGTAACTTCGTGGCATTGCCTCATGCGGAAGGACAAGATGAACAAGTTTTAAAAGAAGGGATTTGCTTTATTCAAGTGCCTGATGGGGTCAACTTTGGTACGGAAGCAGATCGAAAAATAGCTACTTTGTTATTTGTTGTTGCTTTAAAAAGTCAACGGCAATTAAGCATGCTTCAAGAATTAGCTTTTTTCTGTTCAGATCTCGAAAACATTCAGCGGCTCAGTGATTGTCGAACAATAGATGACGCGCAAAAAATTCTGGCTCAAGCCTAAAGTTACGTCTGAAAAAAATCAATTCATTCTGAAATGTTCAATAATTATTGAAATAATTTTATATTAAAAAATAAAATATTTTAATTTAAGAGATTAAACAAAAAAGATAAGAAGATTCCTTGACAAAAAATAGGCCCTATGATAAATTTAAAGTAACTTGTGACAAAGTCGTGCATGGATGCACTAAAAAGACACCCTATCAGTAGTAGGGTGTCTTTTTTTGCTGTTTAGACAGCAGCGGCTGGAAGCAACTTGTTTATTCCTCGTTCTGTTTTTCCAACCAAATGGTTACAAGTTTCAGGACAATCCCGACAAAAATCGGCACAAGAATTTTTGTGACAATGTCGTACATGTGATGCACCTCCTTTCGAGGCAAGTCGCCAATTTGAGCATAGCATAAAAAGTTGTTCAATTATTATTAAAATTATTAGAAATGAAATAAACACGTGTTTTCTGGTTTTCGTAACTAGAGAACACGTGCTTTTTTCTTTCAACTTTTGGCACAATGGTTTGTGCCAAAGTACGACTTTTTCCAGATTAGGAAAGCGGATACAATTTAGTCAACAAGAAAAGTTACTTGAGAGAAGGGGAATAAAAATGGAACAAGTACCAGAAAAAAATAAAGTATCAATTAAAGCAAAAGTCCAAAGACTTGGCAGTACCTTATCTAGCATGGTGATGCCCAATATCGGGGCGTTGATTGCGTGGGGCGTTTTGACAGCGCTATTTATCCCAGATGGATATCTGCCAAATAAAGCCTTTGCCACGATGGTTGGTCCAATGTTGACCTATTTAATTCCATTATTAATTGGCTACACTGGTGGGAAAGTAATTGCAGGTGATCGCGGTGCCGTAGTTGGAGCAATTGCGACAATGGGCGTGATTGTGGGAACCGATATTCCGATGATGCTAGGTGCCATGATTATGGGTCCACTTGGTGGCTTTACAATTAAGAAATTTGATCAATATTTCCAACATCGGATTAAAGCTGGTTTTGAAATGTTAGTAAACAATTTTTCAGCTGGATTAATTGGTTTTGCGTTAGCTTTACTTGGGTTTTCAGCGATTGGACCAATTGTCGATGCGCTGACTGCTGCAATGGCACGTGGTGTGGAAATCATTTTAAATGCTCATTTGATTCCATTAACGAGTATTTTTATTGAACCGGCAAAAGTGCTCTTTTTAAACAATGCGATTAATCATGGCATTTTAACACCCTTAGGGACAGAACAAGTCTTATCGGCTGGCAAATCAATTCTTTTCCTATTAGAAGCAAACCCTGGTCCTGGGTTAGGTGTCTTATTAGCATTTATGTTTTTTGGAAAAGGTGCGGCAAAATCTTCTGCGCCGGGAGCAATAATTATTCATTTCCTTGGTGGTATCCACGAAATTTACTTCCCATATGTAATGATGAAACCGTTATTATTCTTATCGGTTATTGCAGGTGGTGCGACAGGTAGTTTGGTTTTCCAAACGTTAGATGCTGGTTTACGTGCGCCCGCTTCACCAGGCTCCATTATAGCTATTTTAGCGATGACACCAATGGGTTCTTACTTACCAGTTATTTTAGGTGTTTTGGCAGCAACTGCTGTTTCCTTTGCAGTATCCGCAGTCATTTTAAAAGCAGATGCGAAAGAAGAAAGTGATGAATTTGCCCAAAAAGTAAAAGAAACCCAAGCTGCTAAAGCAGCATCAAAAGGATTAACTGTCACAAATGGTAGTGCTTCATTGTCAGGAATTCAACAAATTATTTTTGCTTGTGATGCTGGGATGGGCTCTAGTGCAATGGGGGCGTCTATCTTACGGAAAAAGGTCCAAGAGGCTGGTTTAGTACAAACTGTGACGAATCGGGCCATTAATAATTTGACCGATGAGGGAAATACATTGATTGTCACACAAGCGGAATTGCAAGAACGGGCTAAACAGAAAGCACCTAATGCAACCTTTGTAGCAGTTGAAAACTTCTTGAACTCACCACGTTATGATGAAATTGTGGCTGAACTATCAGGTACCAAAGAAAAAAACGACGCACAACCAACAGCCTCCAAAGCAACACCTGCTTCTGAAATTGAGGGAGATTTAGCAAATGTCAATGAGATTCTTTTGGTTCACGATGATCGTGTCGGGTCAGCAACGATGGGAATGAAAGTCTTAGAAGAAATTTTAGATAAAGAGAAAATTTCAATGCCGATTCGAAAAATTAATATTAATGAATTAACTCAACAAACACAGGCTTTAATTGTCACAAAAGCTGAACTAACGGAACAAGCCCGTAAAAAAGCACCGAAAGCGACACACTTATCAGTAAAAAGTATGGTTAATCCCCAAAAATATGAAACAGTGGTTTCGCTCTTAAAAGAAAGTGCCTAGAGAGGAAGAAAACAATGGAAAATCTTACGAATATTTCAATTGAATTAAATCAACAGTTTAATACAAAAGAAGAAGCTATTCGCTTTTGCGGCGAAAAACTAGTCGAGGCAGGCTGTGTTGAGCCCGCTTATATCGAAGCAATGATTGAAAGAGACCAATTGCTATCTGTTTATATGGGGAATTTTATTGCCATTCCTCATGGAACAGAAGAAGCCAAAAAATTAGTGAAAAAATCAGGAATCTGTGTAGTGCAAGTCCCAGAGGGCGTTAATTTTGGTACCGAAGAAGATGAAAAAATTGCTACCGTATTATTTGGGATTGCCGGAGTCGGTGAAGAACATTTGCAATTAGTCCAACAAATTGCACTTTATTGTAGTGATATGGATAACGTGGTGCAACTTGCCGATGCATTAAGTAAAGAAGAAATAACAGAAAATTTAGCCATTGCTTAAAGGAGAGAATAAGAATGAATGCAGTACATTTTGGAGCAGGAAATATTGGACGCGGCTTTATCGGCGAAATTTTAGCTAAAAACGGGTTTCATATTACGTTTGTGGATGTTAATGAAACCATCATTCAAGCGTTAAAAGAACGTAAAAGTTATACAATTGAATTGGCCGATGCCTCACATCAACAAATTAACGTTGAAAATGTGACTGGGTTAAATAACATGACAGAACCAGAAAAAGTAGTAGAAGCAATTGCGGAAGCCGATTTAGTCACGACGGCGATTGGTCCTAATATTTTACCAAGAATTGCTGAATTAATTGCCCAAGGAATTGATGCACGTGCCGAAGCAAATTGCCAAAAGCCGCTGGATATTATCGCTTGTGAAAATATGATTGGTGGTTCAACCTTTTTAGCAGAAGAAGTGGCCAAATATTTGAAAAATCCAGCTTATGCTGAACAATGGATTGGTTTTCCTGATGCGGCGGTTGATCGGATTGTTCCATTACAAAAACATGAAGACCCACTTTTTGTTCAAGTTGAGCCTTTTTGTGAATGGGTCATTGATGATACCAACCGAAAAGCCAAAGAGATTCAGTTAGAAGGCGTTCATTACGTTGCTGATTTAGAGCCGTATATTGAACGAAAATTATTTAGTGTAAACACTGGCCATGCTACAGTTGCCTATACAGGGGCGTTGTTAGGCTATCAAACCATTGACGAAGCGATGCAGGACGCCTTAGTGGTAGCACAACTCAAATCAGTTTTGCAGGAAACCGGTAAACTTTTAGTGGCCAAATGGAATTTTGATGAACAAGAACATGCAGCCTATATTGAAAAAATTATTCAACGTTTCCAAAATAAATATATTTCAGATGCTATTACACGTGTAGCACGGACACCAATCAGAAAATTAGGTGCGCAAGAACGGTTTATTCGACCAATCCGTGAATTACAGGAACGCAATCTAGTGTCGCCGCATTTATTAGCAATGATTGGTATTGTCTTTAATTATCATGATCCAGAAGATGAACAAAGCCGTCAATTACAGGAAATGCTTGACCAAGAAAGTGTTGATACAGTGATCGCTGAAGTAACGGGCATTGAAGATCCAGAAACGGTTAAAAATATTAAACAAAACGTAGAACGCTATGCGCGACCACAAGTAGCATAATAACAAAATCCTTCTACCAAGATACTTCACATTTCTTAATTAAAGGGAAAAAAACAACCGCTCACTGATTAAAGTGAGGGGTTGTTTTTTACATATTGACTAAGTGGTTTTTGATAAAGCTCTCCTTTGAAGGCACCTGTATTGAAGTATTCAGCTAATTGGTAACCAATGAATGGGCCAGTAGTGAGTCCTGATGAACCAAGTCCGCTAGCAACCACAAGGTGGGGCATTTCTGGCAAAGGGCCAAAAAACGGAGCGAAATCGGATGTATAAGCACGTGTACCGACGCGGTAATGCATAGGTTGCTTAAAAAGCTGCTCTGCTTCTTTTAGAAATGGCGCAGTCCCAGAAGTTAGTTGTTGAAAAGCGCTAACAGTCTCTTCTAAATCCCAGGCTTGATCATTTTCGTGGGTGGCACCTAATAAAATTTTTCCTTGATTAAAAGGAATTAAATCGGCTTCGCCATCTAACATAGCAACAGGCCATTGCTGACTGTTTGTAAAAGGGGTCTCGAAAACTAATAATTGTCCTTTTTGGGGACGAATGTCCACAGATAAATTTAAAGTAGCGAGTAATTCCTTTAAATGAGGACCAGGTGTTAAAGCGAGAAAATCAACGCTCTTTTTTTCTGAATTTGTGACAATTTCCCACCCTTGATTCAGTTGTCGAAAGTGCGCCCGTTGTGAGCAAAAAGTGACCCCTTTGGCTTCGGCGCGTTTCTGAAGATGGTTTAGATAAGCTGGTCCATCTAGGCGACCGCCGCCAGAAATAAAAAGTGAGGGAGTTTCCTTAAGTAGCGGTAAGAACTTCGCTGTTTGAACTGCTGACAACATCGTGATTTCTCCAATTTCAGGTGCAGTTTGCTTACGCTCTTCTGCCAAATGGGCTAAGTCTGCCAAAGCAGCTGCCGGGCGCAAAATGACTGTCCCTGATTGACGATAAATATCCTCCGTCAGCTGAAAATCTTTGACTAGCTTTGGAAATAGGGCAGCGCCCTCTCGCGCTAATTGGTACCATTTCTTATTCCGACGTTTGGATAGCCAAGGGGAAATAATCCCAGCGCTCGCTTTAGTCGCTTGGCCGAGCCCTTCATCATAAACGGTAATGTCAAATTTTTGTGGATCTAAATAATTAACTAACGTCATTCCGATAATGCCGCCGCCAATAATGGCAATTTTTTTCATGCTTCTTCTCTCCTTCGAACAGTTGTATTGTAACACAAAAAAACCGCCTCTAGACAGAGACGATTGGGAGATAACTTGTTAACGGGTCCTTCTGTGTGTGTAAATAGAATTGCCGCCTTCTAAAACGTGAACAATTTCTTGTGCCATTTCTGCCACAGGCACAGGATCATAGCCAATAAATAAGTTCTTTAAAAAGGGGATTTTCTTAAAAAAATAAATACATTTACTAAAAAGTATGGTGCCGGTACGTTCTTGACCTACAAGTAAACTAGGATAAAAAATCACTGCTTCGGCGACTTCTTGGTGGATTAGTTCCTCCGCTGCCAATTTGGCATCCATATATTTTCTCAAAGGGAAAGGAACAGTATTGGCTGAAATAAATAAAAACTTAGCTGGCTTTTTTTGTTGTGCTAAAAAAGAGCTGATTTTTTTCACGGGCGTCAGAATTAGCCGTTGATAGGTTTTCTTTTTTCGTGGATTTTCAAATAAAATACCTACTGTATCAATGACCCAGTCAGCACGCTGGACTTGTTCTTGCCAATTCGTGTCACGAGTAACATCGGAGCATACCCACTGCACTTGGTGGCTCCAAGATGCGGAGAGCGTGGCAGGCTTTCCATGACGTGAAACACTGATAACTTGATGTTGGCGTTGGACTAAAATTTTCGCGATTTGTTGACCTAAAAAACCGCTACCGCCAAAAATAATGACTTTCATGGCAAGCCCTCACTTTCAATTGTTTCTTCTAGTGTACCTTAAATAAAAAAAGAAGCAAAAAATCTCGATTGCGCATAGTTTAGTTATAAATAACATAAAAATAACCTTTTTAGATTGTTGAAACACAAAGACCCAACAATGGTTATTTATTGTCGTGAAATAAATAAAAAAATGAACAAAAATGAAATAAATCAGACTAAAGGCCTAGAGAAATGCCCTTGTTTCTTGAATTCAAGCATGGTTAAATAGTTATAAGTGAACGACCGAGCAATTTAGTTTGTTGGGGAAAATAGACAGAATGAGGAGATGAAACGAAGAAAATGAAGAAGAAAACGATAATTATATTGGGGGCAGTTGCGGTAATTGCGGTTGGGGGCATCGTAACTGTGAATGCGTTAAATAAAAATGCACAACAAGTAGCTGTCAAGCAAGCGCCTAAAGATGACTGGGGAATTGACTATTTTGACGTTCCCGACTTGCAACAAATTTATATTAACGGTGTCATCCAACCGGAACAAATGGAAGCCTTTGCGCGCGATCAAAAAATAACAAAGGATCCAGAGATTAAGGTGAAAAACGGCGATGTCGTAGATGCAGGCACAGAATTATTTACTTATGAAGATGAGGCGGTCACAAAAGAAATTGAGGCACAACAAAATAGCTTAGCCAAATTAGAAACGAAGCGGGCGAATATCTATAATAAGTGGAATCGGGCCATTGATAAATTTAATAAAACTAAAGAAGAAGACCGCACGATGTCTGGGGATGATTTAAATGAACAATATCAAACAGAAGTCGATGCGGTAGATGAAGAGATTACCTTCACCAATGAAACCTTAGCGGATTTAGGAGCGAAGCAATATATTTCCACAAAGGCTAATTTCAAAGGTCGCGTATCAATTCCAGAAGTAAAAGATGCCAATTCACCGATTTTACGGTTAACTTCAGAAGATCTTTATTTAGCTGGGAAAGTGAATGAAAAGGATTTGACTAAAATTAGTGTTGGGCAAAAAGCTAAACTAACTTCTGTTTCCAACAATGTGGTTGTGGATGGCTCAATTTCTTACATCGATGATAATCCTCCTGAAGGCAACAGCGATGCCGCGAGTGGCAATACAGAGGGCGGTACGGCGATGTCTAGTTATAGCGTCAAAATTGCGTTGGCCAATTTAGACAAAGTCAAAAATGGCTACCATATGCAAGCAACCATTGATTTAGGCGATTTAGGGGCGATTGAGTTACCAAAAAAAGCGATTCAAAAAGAGGGTGAACAGGCCTACGTTTTAGTGAATGATTTTGGAACCATCATTCGTCGTGATGTCCAAGTCGGGCAAGAAAATGGCGACAAAATGGCGATTGAATCTGGCTTAGAATCAGCCGACCGAGTGGTTATTTCTTCAAAAAAACCAGTAAAAGTCGGTGATATTGTTGAATCAGATGCAGCGATTGCTTCTGATGAATCAGCCACCAACGAATCAATGACAGATGCGTCGAAATAGGAGGGCCTGATGGTGGAAGCAAACAATACAAATCAACCCCTCATTGAATTGCGGGACATTAACAAGTTCTATCCGGTAGGTAAGGAAAAACTACATGTTTTAAAAGAATTGAACTTGACCATCCATCAAGGAGAGTTCATTTTAATCATGGGGAAGTCCGGCAGCGGTAAGACAACGCTGATGAACATTATTGGTTTCTTGGATCGCTTAACAGACGGAAGTTATCATTTCTCAGGAACAGATGTTTCAAAATTGTCTGAAAATAAAAAATCAGCCTTTCGCAATGAATATCTAGGGTTTATTTTTCAACAATTTTTCTTAATTAATTCCTTAAATGTTAGTCAAAATGTTCAATTGCCCTGTGTTTATGAAGGGAGAAAAAGCCGCGCTGAGAAAAAAGCGATTGCTGAAAAATACCTAAAAATTGTCGGGTTGGAAACAAAAGCCAAATCAAAAGTTACTGAACTTTCTGGAGGACAGCAACAAAGAGTAGCCATTGCTCGTTCCTTGGTGAATGATCCATTATTGATTATGGCTGATGAACCGACTGGGGCATTGGATAGTGAAACGGGCACAGAAATTATGGAATTATTGAAAGAATTGAATG
Source organism: Enterococcus sp. GC34 (assembly GCF_040886645.1). Classification (NCBI taxonomy): domain Bacteria; kingdom Bacillati; phylum Bacillota; class Bacilli; order Lactobacillales; family Enterococcaceae; genus Enterococcus; species Enterococcus sp. GC34. Next base: position 67,676 of record NZ_JBFOEF010000008.1, on the reverse strand, counting down.
AACAGGGCAAAACGATTGTCATGGTGACACATGATGAAGATATGAAAAAATATGCCTCACGAGTGATTCATATGAAAGATGGTCGCTTTTTGGAAGAAGAGGTGATTAGATGATTGCTAATTTATTTGTTAGTACTTTTTTAAGCTTAAAGGCACATAAGTTGCGGGTATTTTTAACGATGGTCGGGATTATTATTGGGATTACATCAGTCGTAACGATTTCTGCGCTAGGTGAAGGGATGAAGCGTCAAGTTGTGAAGGCATCCAGTGCAGTGAACGCGGATGTTTTGAAGATTCATTATACAATGTCGGATGGTAGCAGTGACAATTTTATGTCCTATGAAGAGCCAGATTATACGTTTAGCCGAGTGGACTTGAAAAAATTACAAGACATTCAAGGAATTGAAAGTATTTATCCTCAATATGGTGAATCAATGATGGGGGGCGGAGACAATTTGTTTGTACCAATGGATTATTTTGGGGCGCAGGCGAATTTATCCATTACGTCGACTAAAGGGCAGAATGATATTTTATATGGTCGTGATTTTCAACCGAGCGATGCAAATACAGATGCGATTGTCTTAAATCATGATATCTTTGAAGCGCAAATTCGGCTTGATGATCCTAGCCAACTCATTGGAAAAGCTGTTTCAATTGGTGGTTATATGTACAAGGTGATTGGTATTTTAGCACCAAAAGATTTAGATAGTTTGGGTATGAACGATGATTGGGCAACTGCTATGAGTAGTTTTGTTTCTCGAGAATCATACAATAAATTAGCGAAAACAAAAGCAATTAGTGGCATCAATATTAAGGTTCGTGAGGGAGCGGACCGTGAAGCAATTTTAGGACAGGCAATCACCATTTTAAGTGAAAATCATCCTGAAGTGAAAGGAACGTTTAAAGAAAACGACCAAGACCAACAACTCCAACAACAAATGGAAGAAATGGTCACGGGTATGACGATGTTTCTGATGGCAATTACTGCAATCTCCCTATTAGTCGGGGGAATTGGCGTCATGAACATCATGTATGTGTCTGTCACGGAACGGAAACGAGAAATCGGGATTCGTCGGGCTATTGGTGCTAAACCACGAGTCATTTTATTCCAATTTTTAATGGAAGCAGCGTTTATCACATTGATTGGTGGTTTGATCGGTGTCGGCTGCGGCTACTTATTGGCAACTGTGGTCGGTGGGTATATTTCGATTACGCCAATTATTACGCCGTCCATCTTTGCCATTTCAACATTGGTTTCGGTCTTCACAGGTATCTTTTTCGGAATTATTCCAGCAATTGGTGCTTCGAGGATGGATCCGATTAAAGCGATTTATAATTAAAAAGAAGAGCTTGGTAGTCACATCTTTTTTGATGATCCTATCAAGCTCGCTTTTTTATTTCATATCACTAAGAATTTTCTGAATCAATTCTTGTTGAAACTCTTTGGTATATTGTTCGGTGAGTTTCGCTTGTTCTTCTTGGGACATTGATGGATTCGCCATCATAGCAGCCATCATTTTTTTGCCAACTGTTTCAGTCCCTTCTTTTTTGATATCAGCGGCATGTTGTTCCATATATTCGCCTAATTTTTTGGCTTGATCAGCACTTAAAACTAGCCAGTCACTAGCAACGTTGAAGGTGTTTTCTTGTTTTGCAAATTGGTTATCGTTGTCAGCAAGGCCAAATAGTGTTTTGGCCCAGGCCTCTTGATAGGACCATTTCGTCGTTTTTTGGACTAATGTGGCTTTTTGAGCATCTTTTTGAACTGTGTTTGTGACGTTTTCCGTTCCTGTTTTTTGTAGTTTCTTTTTATCTGGTGTGTTATATAAATAAACTTTTTCGGAACCATCGCCCAACGGCTGGTACAATAACATGTTGGGGCCATCTTTGCTTGCGCTACTGCTTTTTAGTTCAAACGTTTTGTCCTGAGTAACTTCGGTCATACCAAAATGATCTTTATCGTTTAAAACGATAAGACTTAACGAAGCTAAGAAGCCTAAACCAAAAATAACCATACAGAATTTATGCCAGACTTTTCGGCCAAATACATTTGTGTAGGCAAAGCCTAACACGCAAAGGATTAAAAGAAAAATAATCATTATTTCATTGCACCTACTTCCTTAACCGGCATCGCTTCTTTTTTATTTAAGAAGAAAGTAATCGCCAAGCCGAGAACGCCAAAGATTGTTGCCACGAAGAAGGCTGCGTGATAGCCGTTTAATGTTGCGTTTGTTGCTTGATCGCGATAAGCGAGTGGGGCTGTTTTTAATAAGTCTGATGCAGGTAAGCCGTCTTTGGTAACATTTGTTAAAACACTAATCAAAACAGCTGTTCCAATTGAGCTGGCTACTTGTCGGAAGGTGTTGTTTACAGCAGTTCCGTGACTTAATAAATTCATTGGTAAAGCATTCATGCCAGAAGTTGTCACAGGCATCATGACCATCGAAATACCAAACATCCGAATCGCATATAGGACAATGATATAAATAATAGGTGTTGCTTTTGTTAAGAAAGCAAACGGTAACGTTGCAGCTGTTAAAATAAACATCCCGGTAATCGCAAGACGACGGGCACCAATTTTATCAAAAATGCGACCAGTTACTGGCATCATAAGTCCCATGACTAACGCTCCTGGTAAAAGCATTAACCCTGAATGGAAGGCAGATTCGCCACGAATATTTTGGATATACAAAGGTAAAACCATTTCGGCGCCAATCATTGCCATGTTGGTTACGCCAGATAAAATGGCTGCAACAGTAAAGACTTTTGATTTAAAAACGCGTAGTTCTAAGAAAGGTTGTTCTAAATGCAATTGTCGATATGTAAAAAGACATAAAACAATCGCACCAACAATTAAGAATCCATAGACTTGCGGGCTACCCCAACCTTTATCACCAACGCTTGAGAAGCCGTAAAGTAAGCTACCAAAGCCGAGAGTAGAAAGAATGACCGATAAGACATCGATACTTGGATTAGATAATTGGATGACATTTTTCATTAAAAATGAAGCTAAAATTAGGACTAAAACGACAATTGGAATGACCATCCCAAAAAGGTCACGCCATGTATAAGAATCAATAATCCAACCAGATAATGTTGGACCTAAAGCGGGTGCTAATCCGATAACAATTCCCGTTGTGCCCATGGCAGCGCCACGTTTTTCAGGCGGGAAAATTGAAAGCATAATTGTTTGTAAAAGAGGCATAGATACACCGACCCCTGCGGCTTGAACAAGACGTCCAGTCAATAACATGCCGAAGTCTTGCGCTACAAAACAGATGATGGTTCCGATTAAGAACGTTGACATCGCTGTTATGTATAATTTTTTTGAACTAAATTTGTTAATCAACCAAGCACTGATGGGAATCATAATGCCGTTCACAAGTAGGAATCCAGTGGTTAGCCACTGTACACTTGAAGCTGAGATATCAAATTCTTTCATTAATGTAGGTAAGGCCGTCGTTAAAAGTGTTTGGTTTAAAATCGTACAAAATGTTCCGATTAGTAAAACGCCGACTAGTAACGACCGGTTATAAGGTTTTCCGTGAATATCCACAGGTTGTTGTGAAGTCACATATATCGCTCCTTTTTCTGTAAGTTTCAAATTAAATTGCATTAACTACTTTACAACTAATTAGAATCTTTGTCAACTTACTTGACAAAGGTGTAAAAAAAACTACAATTAAGGAAAGGATAAGGGAAAGGAAGTTAAACTAATGTGGTCAAAAATGATTCAGCGTTTGTTAAATGAAGAAAATTTGTTGATAGGAATTAGTGAACTAAGTGAAATTGCTGAAGTTTCGCCACGTCAACTTCGTTATTGGGAAGAAAAAGGGTATATTTCTTCCATTGCGAAAGACGCAAACGGTCCACGGAAATATCGGTTACATACAGTCGTCAAAGTGCATTGGATCAAGCGTTTTTTAGATGAAGGATATACGTTACAAAGTGCGGTGGAAAAAGCAGAAGAGCAGCATCGTAATGTGGGGATGACGAAAAAAATCTTTAGTCAAATGTTTCATGGTATCTCAGAAGTTTGTCCCAATTACGTAGCGATTGATTTGGGCGATTTCGATGAAGAACAAAAATTATATGTCGTATTTAATGAAACCACAGAAGTCAGTGAGTATCTTTTAATTCCTAAGGATGCAGATGTTTCTGATGAGTTAAAGAAAAGAAAATAAGAATGAAATAGGACTGGGAGAAAGACCTGAAGTGAAAGTAAAACGTTACTGAATGAATCTTCGAGTTCTTTTTTTCTTGCAATTTCTTTATTTTTCTATATAATTTCTTATATGGAAAAGGAGGGTTTCGATGAAAGAAACAAAACCTTACGGAACAGTCTTGTTAAAAGCGGCTAAAATCATGGACTGTCTAAGTTTACAACCCGATCAAACCTTACAGGAAATTGCAAAGAATACCGAAATGACGGCATCAACGGCAATCAAAATTTTAGAAACCTTAACATTAATTGGCTATGTTCAAAAAGACACGAACAAAACGTACCGCTTAGGAACAAAATTGATTCGCTATGCGAATCAAAGTGTGGAGCAAATCGATTTAGCTGAAATTGCGGTACCTTATTTAGAAAACCTTCAAAATACGGTCGATGAAACCATTCATTTAGGGATTTTAAATAATAATGAAATTCTGTATATCAATAAATTAGAACCGAAAAATCAAACCATTCGCATGTCCTCGAAAGTGGGAATTACTCGACCTTTGTATAATTCGGCCATGGGTAAAGCCGTTTTAGCAGAATTTTCGGAAGAACAAGTGCAACAATATTTAGACACGCAGACATTAATTCCCTATACCGAAAATACGATTACCAATCCCTTGCGTTTGAAAAAAGAATTAAAACAAGTGCAACAAACGGGGGTTGCTTACGATGATGAAGAAATTGAACAAGATATTTTCTGTAGCGGAGTATCTTTAATGAAAGATGGCGAAATTGCGGGTGCTTTTAGTGTAAGCATGCCGAAATATCGTTTGACAGAGGAAAATAAAACGACGATTAATCAAGCCCTTTTAGCGACAAAAGCAGCGATTGAAGCGAAATTATAGTAGAAAAAGAAAGACAAACAAAAGTCAATTGGGATTTTTGTTTGTCTTTCTTTTTTTATTTTTGTAAAAACGTTTGCATTTTCTTTTTTTATCTGTATAATGAAGTTGTAAATTTCTTTATAATAAATATATATTTCTAAATAAGAAATGAGGGAGTCTGTTGAAGCGAGTATCAATTTTACAAAAATTAGAAAATGCTGGCGTGATTGCTGTGGTTCGCGGAAAGACAAAAGAGGAAGCGCTAAAAGCTAGTCAAGCTATTGTAGCAGGCGGTATGCGGGGGATTGAGTTAACCTTTACTGTTCCTCAAGCAACAGAAGTGATTCAGGAATTAGTTGCGTTATACAAAGAAAATCCTAACGTAGTCATTGGTGCAGGGACAGTTTTGGATGCTACGACTGCTCGTTTAGCTATTGTAGCAGGGGCTGAATATATTGTGAGTCCAAGCTTCGATGAAGAAACCGCTAAAATTTGCAATTTATATCAAGTTCCCTACTTGCCAGGCTGTATGACCATCACAGAAATGAAAGAAGCACTGAAAAGCGGAGCAGATATTATTAAACTATTTCCGGGAAGTGTTTATGGACCGAGTGTTATTTCGGCATTTAAAGCGCCATTGCCTCAGTTAAATATTATGCCAACGGGTGGTGTCAGTTTGGAAAATATGGCCGAGTGGTTTGACGCAGGTGTGACGGCCGTCGGTGTTGGTGGCAATCTGTTAGCACCAGCAGCAACTGGGGATTTTGAAAAAGTTCGTGAGGTTGCCCATGCCTATATGGAAAAATTCCAAGCAATCAAAGGGGGGTAGCCACATGGGGAAAGTCGTAACATTGGGAGAAATCATGTTGCGTTTGTCCACGCCTGTCGGAATACGCGTAGCACAAACAGAAAATTTCGCTGTACATTACGGCGGTGGGGAAGCGAATGTAGCGATTTCGTTAGCGAACTATGGCCACCAAGTGACTTTTGCTAGTAAAGTGCCCGATAATTCATTAGGAGAAGCCGCCAAAAAGCATTTAAGTCGTTATGGGGTTTCAACGGAATTTGTACGAACTGGCGGAACACGCCTAGGAACGTATTACTTGGAAACTGGTACAGGAGAACGAGCAGCCAGTGTTGTCTATGATCGCGCCTATTCAAGCTTTGCTCAAATCGAAGAAATGGAATGGGACTTACATGAGCTGTTTTCAGGAGTAGAGATCTTTCATATTTCAGGAATTACAGCGGCGTTATCAAAAAATTGGCAAAGTATGACGGTTGCGCTAGTTAAAGCAGCGAAGCAAGCAGGGTGCCAAGTAAGTTTTGACATTAATTATCGAGGGAAACTTTGGTCCCAGAAAGAAGCGGGCGTGGCATTGAAGGCCATTCTTCCATTTGTTGATATTTGTTCAGCTGGGGTATTAGATGCTCGTTATTTACTGGAGATTCCAGAACCAGAGGAAGAACTTGAAGACGCATTAACGTGGTACTACCGAAAAATGCAAGAACGTTATCCCAACATTCAAGTATTTTATTCAACCAAACGTCAAGTACACTCAGCGACAGATAATGAATTAATCGGAACGCTATGGTACAAAGGTGCGTATTATACGTCCAAATGTCATCGATTACAACCGATTGTTGACCGTGTCGGTGCCGGTGATGCGTTTGCTGGTGGGGTTTTACATGGCATATTAGCTGCCTATGATCCACAAACCTGCATTGATTTTGCGACAGCGGCTAGTGCGTTAAAACATACTGTCCATGGTGATTGTAATCAATTTAGTCAAAAAGAAGTCCTTGCTTTTTTGGCAACGGGCTCAGGAAAAATAAATAGATAGGAGATTTTAGTTATGCAAAATATGGAAACACGTTATACACATAGTCCGGCGGATATCCGTCACTATTCAACAGAACAATTGAGAGATGAATTTTTAGTAGAGAAAGTTTTTATTCCAGGTGCAATCAGCTTAACCTACACACATAATGATCGGATGATTTTTGGTGGTGTGACACCGACCACAGAAGAATTAGAAATTATTTTGGACAAGGAATTAGGAGTTGATTATTTCTTAGAACGTCGTGAACTAGGAGTTATTAATATTGGGGGACCCGGCTTTATTGAAATTGATGGCGCCAAAGAAACAATGAAAAAACAAGATGGCTATTATATTGGGAAAGAAACAAAACATGTTCGTTTTTCTTCAGAAAACCCTGATAATCCAGCAAAATTTTACATTAGTTGTGTCCCAGCACATCATAAATATCCCAACGTAAAAATTAGTATTGATGAAATTACCCCAATGGAAACGGGTGATCCATTAACATTGAACCAACGTAAAATTTACCAATACATTCATCCGAACGTTTGTGAAAGTTGCCAGTTACAAATGGGCTATACCATTTTAGAACCAGGCAGCGCTTGGAATACAATGCCTTGTCATACACATGAACGTCGTATGGAAGCGTATGTTTATTTTGATATGGAAGAAGATACGCGGATTTTCCACATGATGGGTAAACCAGATGAAACGAAACATTTAGTAATGAGTAATGAACAAGCAGCCATTTCACCAAGCTGGTCAATTCATTCTGGGGTTGGTACAAGTAATTATTCCTTTATTTGGGCCATGTGCGGAGAAAATATTACGTACACAGACATGGATATGGTTGCAATGGATCAATTAAAATAAACTCAAGAAAGAGGAGAAAACATGGAATTTAAAATGAATGATTTTCAATTAGATGGAAAAGTAGCGTTAATTACAGGTGCTGTTTATGGGATTGGCTTTGAGATTGCGAAATCCCTAGCGGAAGCAGGAGCAACAATTGTTTTTAATAACTTATCTCCTGAATCAGTTGAACAAGGCATGGAAAATTATCGGGCTGCAGGGATTGAAGCACGTGGTTATGTGTGTGATGTCACTGATGAAGAGCAAGTTCAAGCGATGGTTGCTCAGATTAAAGAAGAAGTCGGCTCTATTGATATTTTAGTCAATAATGCGGGAATTATTAAACGAATTCCAATGGTGGATATGTCAGCAGAAGAGTTCCGTCAAGTGATTGATGTTGACTTGAATGCGCCATTTATTATGGCAAAAGCGGTTATTCCAGATATGATTGAAAAGGGTCATGGCAAAATTATCAATATCTGTTCAATGATGAGTGAACTAGGTCGTGAAACAGTTAGTGCGTACGCGGCAGCAAAAGGCGGACTAAAAATGTTAACGAAAAATATTGCTTCTGAATATGGACAATATAATATTCAATGTAATGGGATTGGACCTGGCTACATTGAAACGCCACAGACGGCGCCATTAAGAGAACCAGGGCATCCATTTAACGAATTCATCTTGGGACGAACACCTGCTAATCGTTGGGGCACACCAGCAGACTTAGCTGGCCCAGCAGTTTTCTTAGCATCTAACGCTTCTGACTTTGTTAACGGACATATCTTATATGTTGATGGTGGAATTTTAGCTTATATTGGGAAACAACCATAAATAAGTAACAAAAAGCGGACATACCTAAAAAGGATGTCCGTTTTTTGTTATTTACTCATTGATTGAATTGGTAAAAACCGTATCTAATTTTTAAAAAAAGTCAATTTTTGACAGTAATTCGTCAAGATTAACTATATAATTTGCTAACATTCCTTGCTAAACTAAAATTACAAAAAAAATGAAAGCGTTTCATTTGCGCTGGTGGGATGGAAAAGGAGTTTTGATTGCCGATGATTATTAAACAGGAACAATTCATACCAAAAGATACAGTAGAAACAACGATTGACTTATTAATTAGAAATTTAACAACGATTAAAGATAACACAGGTGAATTTCTGTTAGATTTTGATGGTTTAAAAGTTGATGACAAAAGTTGGACGATTTGGAACTGGCCGCAAGGCGTTGGGTTGTATGGTATATATAAGAATTATCGAAATACTAAAAGTGAAAAAGCTTTACAAGTAGTTAACGACTGGTTTGAAGGTCGGATGCAAGAAGGTGCGCCGCCTAAGAATGTGAATACGATGGCTCCGCTTTTAACAATGGCTTATCTATATGAAGACACTAAAGACTCTAAATATATACCTTACTTAGAGCAATGGGCGGAATGGGTGATGGAAGAAATGCCCCGAACGAATGAAGGTGGCTTGCAACATGCGACATATGGACCAGAAAATAAAAATCAATTATGGGATGATACGTTAATGATGACTGTCTTACCTTTGGCAAAAATTGGTAAGTTATTGAATCGGCTCGATTATTTGGAAGAAGCAAAGCATCAATTTTTAATCCATATTAAATATTTACAAGATAAAAAAAGTGGTCTATGGTATCACGGTTGGACTTTTGAAGGAAATCATAACTATGCGGAAGCACTGTGGGCAAGAGGGAACTGCTGGATTACGATTGCTATTCCAGAAATTATTGAAATCTTAGAGTTGCCAAAAGGTGATAGTTTACGGGAATTTTTATTAAGTACCCTCAATGCGCAAGTGGCAGCTTTAGCAAAATACCAAGATGAATCTGGTTTATGGCATACATTAATTAATGATTCAAATTCGTATTTAGAATCTTCTGCTACAGCGGGATTCGCTTATGGGATTTTAAAAGCGGTTCATAAAAAATATATTTCTTCTGAATATGAAGAAGTGGCAAACAAAGCAATTGCTGGCTTACTAAATGAGATTGATGAAACGGGAGAAGTACAACATGTGTCAGTTGGTACAGGAATGGGTGATAATTTAGATTTTTATCGCACAATTGGAATGACAGCGATGCCGTATGGTCAATCATTAACAATCCTATGTTTGACTGAATTGCTTGTTTCTTATTGCTAGAAAAGTAAGGAGAAAAGTTCATGAAAAAAAGAAAGGTTTTATTTACAGCAGTTATGGTATTGGCAGGATTACAGTTGCTAAGTGGTTGTGGCAAAACAGAAGCTTCGGCAAATGATACGGTAGTCTTGCGCTATGCGTATGCTAGTAATAGCCAACCAGTTATCGATTCTATGAAGAAATTCGGTGAATTGGTAGAGGAAAAAACAGATGGTAAAGTTCAAATTGAATACTTTCCAGATGGTCAATTAGGGGGAGAAACAGAACTAATTGAATTAACACAAACAGGTGCAATTGATTTTGCAAAGGTCAGTGGATCAGCATTAGAAAGTTTTTCTAAAGATTATTCTGTATTTGCCATTCCGTATATTTTTGATAATGAAAAACATTTTTTTAAAGTAATGGATAATCAAGCGCTAATGCAACCAGTGTATGATTCTACAAAAAAATTAGGATTTGTTGGTTTAACTTATTATGACTCTGGTCAACGAAGTTTTTATATGAGCAAAGGGCCTATTACATCTCCAGATGATTTGAAAGGTAAAAAAATTCGGGTCATGCAAAGTGAAACCGCCATCAAAATGGTAGAACTTTTAGGGGGTTCGCCAGTACCTATGGGTAGTTCGGAAGTATATACTTCTCTACAATCTAATCTAATCAACGGTGCAGAGAATAATGAGTTCGTTTTATATACAGCTGGCCATGGCGGTGTGGCTAAATATTATTCTTATGATGAGCATACTCGAGTGCCAGATATTGTGATTATGAACGAGGGGACAAAAGAACGTTTGACAGCGAAACAAGAACAAGCGATCGAAGAAGCAGCAAAAGAATCGACCGCTTTTGAAAAAACGGTCTTTAAAGAAGCGGTTGAAGAAGAAAAGAAAAAAGCACAAGCAGAATATGGCGTTGTGTTCAATCAAGTAGACAGTGAACCATTCCAAAAACTCGTTCAACCGTTGCATGAATCATTCAAAAATAGCTCAGAATATGGCGAACTGTATCAGGCTATTCGCCAGTTGGCGGACTAATTAAGGAGGTAATTATGAAAGGTTTTAGAAAATTTTTAAATCGACTTTTAGAAATACTTGGATCAATCATTCTTGCTACAATGGTTTTGGTCGTTTTGTACCAAGTGTTTGCCCGGACAGTGTTAAAAAATCCTAGTACCTTAACAGAAGAATTTGTTCGCTTTGCATTGGTCTGGCTGGCGATGTTAGCTTCTGCTTATGTGGTTGGAAAAAAGGGACATTTAGCAGTAACTTTGTTAAGTGAAAAATTACAAGGGAAACAAAAACGCTTTTTAGAATTTATTGTTCAATTGTTGTTCCTACTTTTTGCAGGAGTGATTATGATATTTGGCGGTTGGAATGGTGTAGTAATTACGTTAGGACAAATTTCACCATCTTTGGCAATTCCTATGGGTTATGTCTATTTAGCCGTTCCAGTAGCAGGTGTTTTGATGTTTATTTATAGTTTGATGAATTTGCTAGAGTTATTCACGCAATCAAAAGATTCTTAATGCGTTTATAGAAGAAAAAGAATAGGAGTAAAAATATGGCTTTAGAAGCAGGCATTATCTTATTTGTAGTTTTTGCAGTCTTATTGGTAGTTGGTATGCCAATTGGTATGAGCATTGCGGCATCTTCAATTGCAACATTGTTATTAGTAATTCCTTTTGAAGCAGCTGCATTTACCTCAGCTCAAAAAATGGTCTCTAGTTTAAATAGTTTCTCTCTCGTAGCAATTCCGTTTTTTATTTTTTCTGGCGTGATTATGAATAATGGAGGAATTGCCCAAAAGTTGGTAAATTTTTCTATGTTATTTGTTGGTCGTGTTCCCGGCGCGCTAGCACATACTAATGTGTTAGGGAACGCATTATTTGGTTCGATTTCTAGCTCTGCAATTGCAGCATCTACTGCTATTGGTGGCGTGCTAATTCCGCAACAAGTAAATGAGGGCTATGATCGGAAATTTGCAACGGCTGTAAATATTGCCTCTGCTCCTACAGGAATGGTTATTCCACCAAGTACAGCGTTTATTATGTATTCATTGGTGGCTGGTGGGGCCTCTATTTCTTCTTTATTTTTAGGAGGTTATTTGGTAGGTTCTTTGTGGGCGTTAGGAATTATGGTGGTAGCCTATGTTATTGCAAAACGTCATAATTATCCTACTGTGGCAAAAGCAAAAAAAGGAGAAGTCAGCAAGGTTCTGCTAGAAGCAGTTCCCAGTGTATTGTTAATTGTCATTATTATTGGCGGTATTTTGACGGGGTTATTTACAGCGATTGAAGCATCAGCAATCGCTGTCGCATACTCATTATTGATTTCAATGTTTTACTACAAAACAGTGAAAATAAACGATTTACCTAAAATGTTAAAAGAGGCTGTCTTGATGAGTGGAACCATTATGTTCTTGTTGGCAACTTCTTCAATGATGTCTTTTGCGATGGCTTTTACAGGGATACCAGAAGCAATCAGTACAGCTATTTTAGGAATCACAGACAATAAATACTTAATTCTATTACTAGTAAACGTTGTCCTATTGTTTGTGGGAATGTTTATGGATGTTGGTCCAGCTATTTTGATTTTTACGCCAATCTTTTTACCAATTGTTATGAATGTTGGGGTGGATCCAGTTCATTTTGGTTTATTTGCGATTATGAACTTGTGTGTTGGTTCAATTACACCACCTGTTGGAACAGGATTATATGTTGGTGCTAGTGTTGGGGGTGTTAAAGCTGAGCAAATGCTGAAACCACTAGTTCCATTTTATCTGGTAATCTTAGCAATTTTACTTTTAATCACATATGTACCTGAACTTGTCATGTGGTTACCAAATCTAATTTCTTAATTCAATACAAATTGTCTAACAACCCCAATTGAGCGAAATATAAGTTGTTCAATCAACTAGATTTGGTAATTTACTATAAAATATTGAGTTTAGGAGGCATAGAAATAAAAAATCTCTCTATGACGTTATGTGTCATAGAGAGATTTTTTAGAAGCCACTTTTACGGTATTGACTAGGAGTTAATCCAGTTCGCTTTTTAAATAATCGACTAAAGTAAGCATAGTTTTCTAAACCAACATCTACAGCAATTTCTTTCACTGTTTGATTAGAATAGCGTAGTAAATCTTTTGAATAAGAAATTTTTTTACTAATTTGATATTTAATTGGCGGTAATCCAATGTATTTGGAGAACTCTTTGTTCAATTGATATTTATTTAAATGAAAGAGTTGAGCCAAGTCTTCTAAAGAAATTGTTTCTTTGAAATGTTGATCAATGTAAGCTTTCATTTCCAAAACCAATGATGGAATCGTTTCGTAGGTAAAGTCTTGACGATACTTTTGCAACAATAATTCGTTCAGTAATTGATGAATTAAAACGGAAGACTGGTAATCAGTTTGCGCATGTTGTAAATCTTGTAATTGTAATAGCTGCTGAATGATTAAATGAATAGGATTATCTTCTGGAAGCTGATTAGTGGAGAAAACCGGTGAACCATTTTTCATAAATTCTTGGAAAAAAGCACCAGAATTTCCTCCTTCAAAATGAATCCAGTCCATTTCCCAAGGCTCTTCGCTGGTTGCTTGATAGTATTGATAATCCCGACAGTCAATAAAGAATAAATCACCTCTCTGTAAGCTGTATGTGTGATAACGGTAGCGTAATTCCCCAGTACCATTTAGCGTAAATTTAATTAAGTATGATGGTAAATGTGCCCGCTCCGTATAATAAGGGCGCGAGGCTTTAAACTGTCCAATTTCCTGTATGTAATAAAAAAGTGTGCGACTTTTGCTGCTAGGTGTCAAAATATGTCGCTTAGAATCGTCTGACCAAGAGTAGTCGGCTTTTTCCCAATAATCCATAAGAACCTCCTAATTACCAAGATAGTACAATTATATCTCAAAATTGTGAGAGGTGAAAGCGCTATTTTTTGTTTATGATAATACATAAAGTTAGTCTAACGTACAAAAAATAAAAATAGTGAAAGGATTGACAACTATCAACAAAGTGAAAAAAGAACAAGTTGAGAAACGAACCTATTTAGCGGTTGATATTGGCGCTTCTAGCGGTCGCATAATGAAAAGTCAACGCTTAGCGAATGGTCAGATAACAATAGAAGAAATTCATCGTTTTAAAAATGGTTTTCATCAAAAAGATGGGTATCAGCGTTGGGATATGGCTAGTTTAGTCCATGAGTTACTGCTTGGTCTGCAAAAAGTTAAACAATTAGGTATCAAGGAATGTTTTATTGGAATTGATACTTGGGGTGTTGACTATTGTCTGCTGGATCAATCTGGACAACTTTTGGACGAACCGATTGCTTATCGAGATGGATGGACAGAAGCAGCTGTAACAAATTTTTCAAAAGGCTATTCATTAGAAAAATTGTACCAACAAACGGGGATTCAAGTTCAACCTTTTAATACCATTTTTCAGTTATTTGTAGAGGAAAAGGAACGTTTGGCTGCAGCCAGTCAATTGTTGTTAATCCCTAATTACTTAGGTTATGTCTTTACTGGAAAAGCAGTCATCGAAGCAACCAACGCCTCCACCACGCAACTGTTGAATGCTGGAACGAAACAATGGGAAAGTGAATTACTGGATTTCCTAGGAATTGATGAAACACTATTTCCAACATTAGTAGAGCCGGGCACGATTTTAGGCGACCTGCAAACAGCGGTTTTTCCAGACTATGATTTACCAAATGCAACGTTGATTACGATAGCTAGTCATGATACAGCTTCAGCAATTTTAGGTACGCCAGGCATTGGCGATGACTGGGCGTACATTAGCAGTGGTACTTGGTCTTTATTAGGCATTGAAACTACTGTTACAACAATTTCTGCTGAAGCTTTCCAAGAAAATTACACGAATGAATGGGGCGCCCAGAACACAATTCGTTTCTTAAAAAATATTATGGGTATGTGGCTAATTCAAGAAGTGGCACGGCACCAAAACTACCAATATAGCTATGCTGAATTGGCCGCCTTAGCTGAAAAAGAACCAGCATTTCAACAATTTATTGATGTAAATGATCCTCGTTTTTTAAATCCAGGAAATATGATTACTGAATTACAAGCTTATTGCCGTGAAACACAGCAAACAGTTCCTGAAAGCCCTGGTGAACTCGCTCGTTGTATTTATGATAATTTAGCATTGTGTTACAGCGTAGAACTAGAAAAATTAGCTCAATTAACAGGAATCGAACGGAAAATTACAACTTTACATGTTGTCGGTGGTGGTTCCAATAATCGTTTATTGAACCAGCTAACTGCTGATATTGCTAATGTTACAGTGAAAGCGGGACCTGGGGAAGCAACTGCTTTAGGTAATCTTTTGATGCAGATGATTGCAA
This sequence comes from Enterococcus sp. GC34, assembly GCF_040886645.1. Taxonomy (NCBI): domain Bacteria; kingdom Bacillati; phylum Bacillota; class Bacilli; order Lactobacillales; family Enterococcaceae; genus Enterococcus; species Enterococcus sp. GC34. The sequence goes on along the minus strand of NZ_JBFOEF010000008.1, from coordinate 52,428 downwards.
CAGGTGAACTTAAAGATATTCCAGCAGCTCGTACTTGTATTCAAACATCTTTTCCCACGGAAATCTATCAAGCAAATCCAATTGATTCAACAATAAAAAATCGCTATCAAGCATTTATGAAAAGGAGCTCATTATGACAACCATTACACAAAAATATGAAGAAGCGAAAGAAAAATATGCCAGTATTGGCGTAGATACCGAAGCTGTATTGGAAAAAATGGCTGATGTCAAAATTTCAATGCATGTGTGGCAAGGAGATGATGTGAGAGGCTTCTTAAGTGAGGATGAACTTTCTGGCGGTATTTCAGTTACAGGGAATTATCCAGGCGTTGCTCGAAGTCCCCAGCAACTACGTCAAGATTTAGAAAAAGCGTTTTCTTTAATTCCAGGAAAACACAAATTGAATTTGCATGCTATTTATTTAGACACAGAGGAAAGGGTGGATTTAAACGAACTGGAACCAAAGCATTTTGAACCATGGGTAACGTGGGCAAAAGAAAATGGCTTAGGATTGGACTTTAATCCAACTTTTTTCTCGCATCCAATGTACCGCGATGGCTTTACTTTAGCTCATCCGAATCCGCAAGTTCGAGACTTTTGGATTGAGCATGGGAAACGTTCACGAAGAATTGCTGAATATTTTGGAAGAGAATTAGGACAAGTAGCTGTCAATAACTTTTGGGTGCCAGATGGCTTTAAAGATAACCCAGTTGATCGTTTAACGCCGAGAAAGCGGCTAATGGCTTCGCTAGATGAAATTTTTTCAGAGGAAATTGATCCAGCTTATACAGTCGATGCGGTGGAAAGCAAGCTCTTTGGGATTGGTTCAGAAGCCTATACAGTTGGGTCTCATGAATTTTATATGGGCTACGGTTTAACGCGGAATAAATTAATTTGTTTAGATGCTGGTCATTTTCATCCAACAGAAGTGATTTCTAATAAGTTATCCTCATTATCCTTATTTGGCGAAGGAATGCTATTACATGTCAGTCGTCCAGTTCGCTGGGATAGTGACCACGTTGTCATTATGGATGATGAATTGCAAGAAATTGCCAAGGAGTTAGTTCGCAATGATTTATTAGGAAAAACACACGTGGGCTTAGATTTCTTTGATGCCACAATCAATCGTGTTGCCGCGTGGGTGATTGGCACTCGCAATACACAAAAAGCGTTAATGAAAGCGATGCTTGAGCCAACAAACGTCTTAAAAGAAGTTGAATTTATAGGAGATTTTACCACACGTTTAGCCTTAACGGAAGAGTTAAAAGACTTTCCATTCGCCGATATCTGGAACTACTACTGTCAAGAAAATCACGTACCTATCGGCTTAGATTGGTTAACGGATGTTCAAGAATACGAAAAAGTGATTTTACCAACTCGTCAATTGCCAACAGGTAAAGATAGTTGTCGTTTTTCATAAAATTAACAAACGAGAGGAACTTCTAAAATGAAAAAAATGAACGTGTTACAAGCACCATTTGTGGAAGAAATGGTCAAAACGACCAAAAATTTATATCGTTTAGGTTGGGATGAACGAAATGGCGGAAATATTTCGTATTTATTAAAAGAGGAGGAGATTTTACCTTTTCTAAATCCAACACAAGTGCTCCGAAAGATTCCAATGAAATTTGATGCAACGAAATTAGCAGGAAAATATTTTATCGTGACAGGCTCAGGAAAATATTTTAAAAATGTCTGTGATGCACCAAGCGAAAACTTAGGGATTTTACGAGTTAGTGAAAATGGCCAGGAATTGGAACTATTGTGGGGCTTAGAAGATGAAGCTGTGCCAACGAGTGAATTACCTAGCCATTTTATGAGCCATATTGCTCGTTTAGCTGTTGATCCAGAAAATCGCATTGTCATGCATAATCATGCGAGTCATTTATTAGCAATGAGTTTTACCCACGAATTAGATGAAAAAGTCTTTACTAGAACATTATGGCAAATGTGTACCGAATGTTTAGTAGTATTTCCAGACGGTGTTGGTATTATTCCATGGTTGGTTCCTGGAACGAATGAAATTGGTATAGCAACGGCTGAAAAAATGAAAGAATCTCGTTTGGTTTTATGGCCGCAACATGGTATTTATGGTACTGGCCGTGATATGGATGAAGTATTTGGTTTAATTGAAACTGCCGAAAAAGCCGCTGAAGTGTACACTTATGTTTGTGCGCAAGGAGGCGTTCGCCAAACAATTTCAGATGCAGATTTATGGCGCTTAGCAGAAGCGTTTGGTGTGACACCGAAAGTTGGCTATTTGGAAGAGAAAGTATCAAAACGGAGAAAGCTATGATAAAAAAAGCCTTTTGTATGCAAGTATATCCTGATCAACATGCCGAATATCAACGACGTCATGAGGAGTTATGGCCAGAAATGCGTCAAATGCTGAAAGAACATGGGGCAATTAAGTATCAAATTTTTTTAAATTCTGAAACCAGTACACTTTTTGGTTATTTAGAAATAGAAGATGAAGCTCGCTGGGAGCAAATAGCACTGACGCCAATCAATCAAAAATGGTGGAACTATATGGAAGATATTATGGAAACAAATCCTGATTGCTCGCCGGTGACGACTGAATTAAAAAAAGTTTTTGAATTATAATTTAAAATAGAACAGTTTGTTATAGTGAATCGTATGATTGTACACAAAACAACTTACTTGAGTAGAGTTGTTTTTAAGGAATTGTTCTGGAACTTACAAAGAAAGCCTTTGTGGTAACGCCTGTTCCAGAAAGTAATAAATTGTACCAACATTAGCTGTAACTGTGTATTCAAAAAATATTTAACTTCTAAAAAAAGAGGTGAATCTTGTTGAAGAGTGTAAAAGAAATCCGGAAATCACAAGTAAATAGTATGATTTCAGATCAATATGAGATCTTTCATGTAAAAGATATGGTTAGTCCAGAAAAAACCATCTATCATTACCACGATTTTTATGAAGTCCATTGTACGTTAAAAGGGGTAGCAACGTTCTTTTTAGATGGACATCAATTTGATGTTGAAGCAGGGACCGTTTTACTCATTCATTATCATGATTTACATCGAATTATTAAGCAGAGTACTGATGATTTCGAACGGATGTATATTTTTTTAACACCCGATTTTTTACAACAACGATCTAGTAAACGGACAAACTTGTCTGCTTGTTTTCAACATTTTGGTCAGCGTCGTAGTAAAGTTATCAAAGTGGATGTAGCAAAATTAGCAAACTACTTGACCCCGTTAGATCATTCTCCTTTGCCAGAAGAATATGGTGCGGATGTTCGTTATGAACAACAACTGTTAGACTTTTTAATTTACTTAAATCAATTAGTTCTGAAAGAAGAGAATGAGAGCCAACCAAAACAAATGATTGAAAATGAACGAATTGAAGCAATGATTACCTACATTTCTCAAAATTTGGATCAACCATTAACCTTAGAACAGATGGAAAAAAATTTTTTTGTGACTAAGTATTATATAACGCGGGAATTTAAGAAACATACAGGATTTACTTTCCATCAATTTGTGCTGAAAAAGAAACTACTTTACGCTAAACAGTTATTAAAAGAATATCGCAGTGCTAGTGATGTTTACCTGAAATGTGGATTTAAATCATATCCACACTTTTTGAAATCCTTTAAAAAAGAGTTTAATATGACACCAAAAGAATTTTTGGTGCAACATAAAAATAATCAGATCATTCATTTTGATCATTACGAAGAATCTATCAAGAAAGTGAGGCTTGAATAAAATGTTGACACTTGCAGTACGTGCCCATGATGTTGGCACCAAAATATCTCCTGTGGAATTGGCTAAAAAAATTGCTGAAACGAACATAACTTCAATTCAATTTGCCTTAGGTATTTCTTATCCAGAATATGCAAGTGCTGCTGTTCTATCTCCAGGACTAGGAAGCCAATTGAAGAATATTTTCGAAGATGAAAAGATTACGATTAGTGTCCTAAGTTGTTATATTAATCTGATTCATCCAGATTTAGAAGAGCGAGAAAAACGACTGCATCAATTTGAAACATACATTCGTTACGCTTCAATGTTTGGGGCAAAAATCGTTGCAACTGAAACAGGCAATATATATGAAACGATTTATTACACTGAAGATAATTATACAGAAGAAGCCTACGAAGAAGTTTTATTTTCTGTTAGAAGATTATGTCGAGAAGCTGAAAAGTATGGGATAATTGTTGGGATTGAACCAGGAATCAATCATCCAATTCATACAATTGAAAAAATGCAACGATTGATTGACGAGGTTGCTTCAACTAATTTAGGCATTATTTTGGATCCTACCAACTTAATTCGAGTAGATATAGATAAAACGTATTTGGAAATAGTAGAAGAAGCGTTTGAGTGTTTTGGTGAAAAAATCGTTGCTTTTCATTTGAAAGATTTCATTATAAGAAATCAGCAGATATTTCCGGTAGCCATTGGCGAAGGGCAGGTACCTCTTAAAGAAACCATTCAATTTTTGAATAAACATAAGCCCGGACTGTTCACTATTTTTGAGGAAACACCATTTGAAAAAATAGCAAGTGCCTATCAAAAAGTTTCGCAATATCATTCCATTTAGATAAAAATGTGCAACAAAAAACATCTCGATTTTTTGAGATGTTTTTCGTTGCTTAATAAGACAAAATATAAAATATACTTGCCTTAAAAACTCACATAAAAGAAAGAAGCAATCGCCACAGCAAATGAAATAATAGCAAACACTAAACTACTCCATAGTCCTAACAGAATAAATGGTGAGGTTCTTTTGCCGCCCTCTTTCTTTAAGTAGGCAAATGTCCGTCCAGTAACAATGAATTGCCAGATACTAATCAATAAAAAAATACCGCCAATTAAGTAACGCATGTCCTCGTCCTCCTTCTATTTAGTATACCACTTGATGAAAACGTTATCAAAAAGCTGTATAAAAAAGTTGCCTTTCAAAAAAGAGAAAGGCAACTTTTTTGACGGTTTAACGGACGTCACCCATTAAGTTTTGGATTGGTTTTTTCACAATGAATAAGAGAATCCCAGCAACGACAGCTACAAGTCCGACAATCCCAAAATATGCTGACTCTGTTCCAGGTGTATAGAAACGAGCAATTTGAGCGTTAATGGCTTGTGAAGCGGCATCTGCTAATAACCAAATAGCAACGGTTTGAGCTTCGAAAGCTTTCGGTGCTAATTTTGTAGTAATCGATAAGCCAACGGGAGATAAACACATTTCTCCGACAATCATAATGAAGAAACTAAAGAATAACCAAAGTGGACTCACCCGTCCTTCGGTACCATAAAGTAGACCTGGCAACATTAATAAGACGAAGGAAAGACCAGCAAAGACTAGCCCTAGTGAAAACTTCACAACTGTTGATGGTTGACGTTTACCTAGTTTTGTCCATAATGTAACAAAAATAGGGGTCAAAATAACTACGAATACAGGATTTAATGATTGGAACCAGCTAGCGGCAATCGGGAAGCCAAACAAACTCGTTTGCGTCCGTTCATTTGCAAATAGAGCAAGAATAGACGAACCTTGTTCTTCCAATGACCAGAAAACAATTGCTGCTAAGAATAATGGCAAGTAAGCCAGAACTTTTGGTTTTTCTTCAGCAGTGACATCTTTAGACGTTAACATTTTGCTGAAATAATAAACAGGTAACAGGATTCCTAACACGCTGATGGTATTAATAAAGAAATCAATTGTTAAATGTCCTGTGACATAGGCTCCACCAAAAATAAGTAAAGCAACGACAATTGCCAACATAAATGCTTTAGCAAATTTCTTTTGCTCTTCTTTAGACATTGGATTAGTTGGGGCCTGACCAATCCCAGCAAGAGATTTACGTCCTTGGAAATAATATTGTAGTAGCCCGAAGAACATCCCAACTGCGGCAACGGAAAAGCCTAAATGATAATTATATTCTTGTCCTAAAGTTCCGACAACAAGGGGAGCGATTAAGGCTCCGATATTAATCCCCATGTAAAAAATGGAGAAGCCTGCATCTCTACGTAAGTCAGTTTTTGAATAAAGATGGCCAACCATCCCTGAAACGTTTGGTTTTAACATCCCAGTCCCAAATACAATTAACATAATAGAAACGAATAAGGCGGGGACACCAAATGGGGTAGCGAGAACAATATGTCCAGCAATGATTAACAAACCACCAATAAAAACAGTTTTCCTTGAACCTAAGACACGGTCAGAGACCCAACCGCCAATGATACTGGACATGAAAACCATTGATCCATAAATGGACATGATGGCTAAGGCAGTTGCTTTGGGGAGACCTAAACCGCCATTGGCTACGGTATCGTAAATGTAATACATTAGAATAGCACGCATGCCGTAGTAACTGAAACGTTCCCACATTTCTGTGAAGAACAGTGTTGCTAGTCCTTTCGGTTGTCCCAGAAAGGATTTGTCTAATTTCTCAAGTTGTTCTTTGTCACTCATAGATAAAACTCCAATTCTTATAATATTCAGAATATTTGATAATAAAATGACTTAAATGTAGATTCATATATTTTATTACTCATAGATTGGAAAATAGAAAGAGAAAAAACTGATTATGTTTTTAAATAACAAGTGTTCGAGCGATTGTTTGTTTTTTATTCGTGAATTATGATAAAAATGAATATTTATTCTGCTTTATTTTCAATAATTTGTTTTCACAGTCGTTTTAGCTGTTCTTTTTTTGAATAAGATTAAAATGAATAAATAACAAGCAAAATATAAGATTTTTTTGTTTAACTCTTTTTGTTTCAATAGGAAGTGCTTAGTGTTTTTTCAGAATCGAAAAATGAATACGACAAAAAATTTATCTATATAATAGAAGGAAAAATAAAAATAGTGAATGATAAAAAAATTCAAAGAAAACACCTGTTCTTTTTAGGCGTGAGTTTTTGAAAAAAACATTCTCATGTCTAGTATCTTTAACATTTTGTTACTTTTTGACTGAAACGAATGTAAAAAAACCGACATTTAATGGCTAATCAAGGGTTGGAAAACGGTTTCTTAAAAATAAAATCCTGTTTTTTTAACTTTTTTTCGCAAAATATAAACAGGATAATATCAAGCTTCCAGTAGCTTTTTATTACAAAATGTAACAAAACCGACATTCTAGTAATAAATTGTCACGAGATATTCACCTACGGCCGGCCATTCGATGATAAAGTATGTGAAGTCGTTTCGATAAAGCGAAGCAGACGTGGTTGTTGCCGAGAGCTAAGAGCAACAATCAAATATTTTTAATTACAAAGGAGAAACATACATGAAATCAATCAAAACGATTTTACTTGGAACAACTTTGGCCGCAGGTTTAGGATTATTCTTAGGAACAGACGCAAACGCAGAAAGCTTATATACAGTTAAAGCAGGAGATACTTTATCAACAATTTCTCATCAATTTGCAGGAGACAATAGCTTAATTCAAAAAATTGCTTCTGATAACAAATTGCCAAACCTTGATTTAATTTTTGAAGGAGAACAATTAGTTATTCGTTCAGAAAAAGAAGTTGCTAATACTCCAGCACCAGCTGTAGAAGTTGCACCAGTGCAACAAGTAGTTGAACAACCTGTTGCTCAACCAGTACAACAAGAAGTACAACAACCTGTTGCTCAAGAAGTAGCGCAACCAGCAGCACCTGCCGCAAGCAGTGATGCAAAAGAGTGGATCGCACAACGTGAATCTAGTGGTTCTTACGATGCAACAAACGGTCAGTATATCGGTCGTTACCAATTATCTGCCTCTTATTTAAATGGTGACTATTCACCTGCCAACCAAGAACGCGTGGCAGATCAGTACGTAGCAGGTCGCTATGGTTCATGGGATGCAGCTAAATCATTCTGGTTAGCAAATGGTTGGTACTAAAATTAAATAAACGAAGTAATCTAATTACTTATTAAAAACCATAAACAAAAAAACAGTAACCTGTAAAGATTACTGTTTTTTTTGTCGATTTGTTAAGGTACAACGCCCAACGCTCGTCAATTGGTGGTCTGCGTTATAAATTTTTGCTTCCCAAACTTGAAGGGTCTTTCCCGAGTGATTGGGCGTCGCAATCACGGTAAGGCTACCATCATGGACACTGCGAAGATGATTTACTTGTAAGTCTATGCCGACAGCAAAAGTGTTTTCAGGAACGTTTTCGTTCGCACCTAAACTACAGGCAGTTTCAATTAAGACGCCGTTTAAGCCCCCGTGGACAAGGCCATAGGGTTGTTTATGCACGTCTTTTACCGTTAAAGTAAGCTGACATTTCTCAGCAGAAACGTGTTGAATCGTGATGCCTAAATACTCTAAAAGATGAATAGTAATCAGTCCTTTCTAATAAAAGAGAGAATAAAAGGTTTTTTATTTATTATACAGGAATGAAGAAAATTTGAAATAGCCATGTTTTTTCTTAAAATTCAAGCGACTTTTTCTCTAAAGTGCCGATTCTTGTGTATAATAGAAAAGATGAGATTAATGAAGGAGGTTTCCTAATGAGAAACTGGACAACAATTAAAGAATATGATGAAATTTTATTTGAGCAAGCAGGCAAAGTAGCAAAAATTACTATCAACCGCCCGCATGTTCACAACGCATTCACACCAAAAACAGTCATGGAAATGATTGATGCATTCAACATTAGTCGTGATAAAGAAGATGTCGGGGTTATTATTTTAACAGGCGCAGGTGACCAAGCATTCTGTTCTGGTGGCGATCAAAAAGTTCGAGGTAATGGTGGTTACGTTGGCGAAGACAACATTCCACGTTTAAATGTGTTAGATTTACAACGGTTAATCCGTGTCATTCCCAAACCAGTCATCGCAATGGTGAAAGGCTGGTCCATTGGCGGCGGCAATGTTTTACAATTAGTTTGTGATTTAACAATTGCGGCGGAAAATGCTAAGTTTGGGCAAACAGGACCAAATGTCGGTAGCTTTGATGGTGGATACGGCTCAGGTTACTTAGCGCGTGTTATCGGCCATAAAAAAGCGAAAGAAGTTTGGTTTATGTGTAAACAATATTCTGCTCAAGAAGCTTTAGATATGGGCTGGATTAATACCGTTGTTCCATTGGATCAAGTAGAAGATGTGACAATGGAGTGGGCAGAAGAAATGTTAACCAAAAGCCCGATTGCTTTACGGATGATTAAAGCCTCTTTAAATGCCGATACAGATGGCTTGGCTGGTGTGCAACAATTAGCTGGTGATGCGACACTTCTTTACTATACAATGGCTGAAGCACAAGAAGGCCGAGATGCATTTAAAGAAAAACGGACACCAGATTTCGATCAATTCCCTAAATTCCCATAAACCAATGACTTGGTTAAATAAACAAGTACAAAAACGTCCCGATCATCCTGCTTTTTATTTTCAGGATGAATCTTGGACGTTTTTAGAAGTGCAACAAGAAGTCAGCCATTGGGTAGCCACATATCAACAGGTGCTTGCACCAGAAGAAAAACGTGTGGCTTTATTCAGTAAGAACAGCAAAGAGTTGTATTTTTCAATTCTAGCCTTATGGGAATTGGGGAAAGAGTTATTATTTTTAAATACGCATTTGACACTTGCTGAACTGACTTTTCAGTTAAAAGATGCGCAAGTTAAAACGATTATTGGTGCGCCTGAAACGCAGGCTTTGTTAGAAGAAATTTCTTTTGTCGACGTTCAGCCAATGATTAAAAAACAGCATAGTCTTTCACATCAGGAGTTTCAACAGCCAAGTGACTTAGAGTCGGTGGCTTCTATTATGTATACATCAGGAACTACAGGACAGCCTAAAGGGGTCTTGCAACGGTTTAAAAATCATCTGGCCAGTGCTAGAGGCACTCAAGAAAATATGGGGATTACTGCTGAAGATTGTTGGTTGTGTGCAGTCCCATTATTTCATATTAGCGGATTGTCGATTGTTGTTCGACAACTCGTCTTAGGTTGTAGTATTCGCCTTTACGATAAATTTGATGAACAGCAAGTGACACAAGATTTACAAGAAGGCCGTGGAACCGTCATTTCAGTGGTTGCGACAATGTTGCAACAATTATTGTCTGTCTATCCTGAGGCTGGCTACAGCGCCAGCTTTAAAGGAATGCTATTGGGCGGCGGACCGATTGCACCGGATAAATTAGCGCAGTGTGAGGAAAAAGGGATTCCAGTTATTCAATCTTATGGGATGACGGAAACGTGTTCGCAAGTTGTTGCCTTGAAATTTGAAGATGCGGCACTGAAAATCGGCTCTGCTGGGCAACCGTTAAAAGATATGCAGATCAAAATTGTTGATGAACTAGGACAAGAACAGCCAGAAAAACAAGTCGGGGAAATTTTACTTAAGGGACTAAACGTTGTTTCAGGTTACCTTAACCATCGTCAACCTGAAAAATGGACAGCGGATGGTTGGTTTAAAACAGGCGACATGGGCTATTTAGATGCACAAGGTTACCTGTATTTGGTTAGTCGTTTAAGTGAACTCATTATCTCTGGTGGTGAAAATATTTACCCTACTGAGGTTGAACAGGTGTTACAGGCGATAACAGGAATTAAAGCAGCGGCAGTTGTAGGAGAACCAGATGTGCAATGGGGAGCCGTCCCAGTTGCTTATGTGATTAGTGACCAAGAACTCACCTTAGCGCAAATTCAAGACCAGTGTTCACGAAAACTGGCAAAATATAAACGACCGAAACGCATTTATTTTTGTCATTCTTTCCCGCAAACAGCGAGTGGAAAGATTGCCAAACATCGTTTCATGACAGAAGAAAGAGAGGCGTTTTTAATCAGATGAAATTGCCTGATGAATTACGACAAGCCTATCAGAAGAATGCCCGTCAGTTCAGTTGGGTTTTTCCATTAGAAACAGAACAAACAGCCTTGGCAATTTTTGCCGCTGGTGAAAAGGCATACCAAGGAGAACGTTTTTTTTGGCAAACGCCGAAAAAAGATTTTGCTTTGGTTGGCTTCGGATATGAAACTATCTTAAAAGGCGCAGAAACAGAAACGCATCAATTGAACAACTTTTTAAAAAAAGAGGCGGCAACTCGTTTTCAAAATATGTCTATTTCTGGTACGGGGGCTCTTCTGTTTGGCGGTTTGCCTTTTGATACAGAACAAACGCCTACTGAGGCCTGGGGAGAGTTAGGGGAAGGTTGGTTTTATCTACCAAGTATTCTATTTACTTTTTCAGGTTCACGTATTTATGGAACGCTGAACTTTTCAGGTTCTAGTGAACAAGAAGTCGAGGAACGTTGGTCGACTTTGGTGGCTCAGTTTGATCGCTTGTTAGCTACCTGTGAGGAGTTGCCAGCTGTAGCGGAAACAAAGATTGAAAAGGAAGAAGTTGCCGTGACTGAATGGCTACAAGCTGTCAACGAAACCGTAGCAGTCTTAAGAGAAGATGGCCCTTTAAAAAAAGTGGTTTTGGCTCGACAACTTGCTGTGAGCAGTCCTGAAAAAATTCGAAGTAACCAAGTGCTCGTTAATTTAATAGCACAACAACAAAATACGTATTTGTTTGCTTTAGAAGCCAACGACACAAGTTTCATTGGTGCAACACCAGAACGACTTCTGTTGGGTACTAGAGAAACGTTTGCGACCGCTTGTATTGCAGGAACCATTAAAACGGGTCAAACACCAGAAGAAACGAAAACTTTAGGAGCACAACTTTTGCAAGACCGCAAAAATACCGGAGAACACCAAATTGTGGTGGAACGTTTAGCGAAAGAGTTGGCGAAGATGACGACTTCTGAAAACAGTATTCAAGCACCCATTATTTTGGAAAATCGAGATGTACAACATCTTTATGTGCCAATCTCGGGTCAACGTAAACCGGGAATTTCGTTTTTGGAAAGTGTGATGCAGCTACACCCAACGCCAGCTTTAGGCGGTGAGCCCAAAGAGTTGGCAGTCGAATGGATTCGACAATATGAGCCAGGGAGTCGTGGGTTATATGGTGCGCCAATCGGTTGGATTTCAGGGAATGATGATAGTGGCGAGTTCGCTGTGGCCTTGCGTTCAGGTGTCTTTGCTGGTCAGCAAGGCGTTCTTTATGCAGGTTGTGGTATTGTTGCGGATTCCCAAGCAGAGCTAGAAAGAGAAGAAACGAAAATAAAATTTCAACCGATGTTACGAGGAATTGGAGGGCAGGTTTAATGAATCATCAAGAAACAATGACCGATTATTTAACGGCCTTTATTGAAGGCTTAAAAAATAGCGGGGTTGAACAAGCAGTCATTAGTCCAGGGTCCCGTTCCACACCACTGGCTTTATTACTTCATCGGGAAACTGCAATCCAAACATTTGTCGATGTCGATGAACGTTCCGCTGCTTTTTTTGCTTTAGGATTAAGTAAAGCGAGCCAAAAACCAGTGGTCTTACTTTGTACCTCTGGAACAGCAGCTGCAAACTATTATCCAGCAATTTGCGAAGCCAATATTAGCCATGTGCCTTTAGTCGTTTTAACAACGGATCGGCCGCATGAGTTACGTCAAGTTGGTGCTCCTCAAGCCATGGACCAATTACAAATGTATCAAAATCATGTGAAATTATTTGTTGAAATGGCTTTGCCAGAAGCAACAGAAGAGATGTTGAATTACGCCTATTGGCAAGGCGCTAAAGGAGCAGCATTCGCGCAACAAACGCCTGCAGCACCTGTTCATTTGAATTTTCCTTTGCGGGAACCATTATTACCTGACTTAGAGAGAAAAACAAAGAGTTCTCAACAAACGGCTTTATTCGCTGGTCAATCAATCCTTTCTACAGAACAAGTGCAACAGTTAGCGGATCAATGGTACCAGAAAAACGGCGTCTTGGTTGTCGGTGGCAGTCATACAGAGGAAGAAGCGACGTTATTTATTCAATTAGCCGAAGCTTTGCAATGGCCGTTACTAGCGGATCCTTTAGCAAACATTGTGACACATGGGCAAAATAGTGAAGTTGTTATTGCACACAGTGATCTGTTTCTAAATGTGGCGACCTTGCCGCAAGAACCAGAAGTGGTAGTGCGTTTTGGTTCGCTGCCAATTTCTAAAAACATCATGTTATGGTTGAAACGCTTAGCAACGACAGAGACTGCTTTTTATTTTGTGGACGAAAATGGTCAATGGCAAGAGCAATTGAAAAAATCACAAACCGTTATTCAGGCAAAGGAAACCACGTTTGTAGAACAACTACTAACGGTTGTCAAAACAACAGAAGCGACTTGGTTAGCACAATGGCTCCTGCTGGAAAAAACGGTCTCTGAAGTTCTTCTAGAAACGCTGAACGCGACAGAATTAAATGAAACAACAGCCAGCTTAGCTGTTCACCAAACGATGAAAGAGAACGGTCAGTTATTTGTATCTAATAGTATGGCTATCCGCTACTTAGATCGATTTATGGATAGTCGCCCTTATCGGATGTTTGGAAATCGCGGCATCAACGGGATTGATGGGATTGTTTCAACTGCTTTAGGAATGAGTGCCATAGAACCGACACAGCAAAACGTTCTACTGATTGGTGATTTAGCGCTATATCATGATATGAATGGTTTATTTTTGGCTAAACGTTATCAGTTGCCGTTAACAATTGTTTTATTAAATAACAATGGTGGCGGGATTTTCTCTTTTCTATCTCAACGAACTTTACGTGAGGACGATTTCGAGCCTTTATTTGGAACACCGCTTGATTTAGATTTTTCGTTAGTTGCTGAACTTTACGGTGCTTCGTACCAAGAAGTCAAAACAATCGTGGAGCTCAAGCAAATTTTACAAGCAGCGGCTGAAGAACCACAATTTCAAGTGATAGAAGTCAAAGGAAATCGCCAAGAGAATGTTCATTTGTACGAATCAATTTTAGCTGAAATTGGTAGACGAGTAGAAAGACAGGGGATTTCATGGAACGGTTAATTCGGGGGATGCAGTACCATTATCAATGGTTAACACCTTTTGATGCAAAGCGAACGACACTAGTCTGTTTACATGGTTTCACAGGAACGTTAGCCACGTTTGCAGCTGTTTTTCCCAGTCAAACACCTTATAACGTTTTAGGCATTGATTTACCTGGGCATGGCGCGACTGCTAGTTTGGTAGCACCAGAGCGTTATACCATGAAACAGGTTTGCCATGATCTTGCTGAACTAACCGAATCGCTAAATTTGCCTTGCTTTTGTTTACTAGGCTATTCAATGGGCGCTCGAACAGCTTTAGGTTTTGCATTACATTATCCACAAAAGGTACAGCAGCTTTTATTGGAAAGTGGATCACCAGGTTTGGCCACCGCCGCAGAACGTCAGGCTCGTATCTGTCAAGATCATCGTTTGGCGGAACGTCTCTTAGAGGAACCGCTGGTGGATTTTATTGATTTCTGGCAAGAATTACCGTTATTTCAAACGCAAAAAGCCTTGTCTGTGGCACAGCAAATGGCCATTCGTCAGGAACGTTTGAGCCAATCGGCCTTTGGATTGGCTAGTAGTTTGTGGTATATGGGTACAGGAGCGCAAGAGAGTTACTGGGAACGTCTAGCAGAATTGCAGCCGATTCCTACCGATTTATTGGTAGGCGGCGAAGATCAAAAGTTTATTGGAATTGCGAAAAAAATGCAGGCACGTCAACCGTTGTTGAGGCTGACAATTTTTTCTGAAGCAGGACATTGTATCCATTTGGAACAACCAACGATTTTCTATGAAAAGGTGACAGCATTATTGGAAGGAGCTATCTGAATGAACATTCAATCAATTGAAACCTATCAGGTTCGTTTGCCTTTAAAAATGCCGTTTGTCACGAGCTATGGTCGCCTGGAAGAAAAAGCGTTTGATCTATTTGTAATAACGGATGAGCAAGGAAATCAAGGGTTTGGCGAATTAGTGGCTTTTGAGCAACCTGATTATGTGCAAGAAACGTTGGTAACCGAACGCTTCATCATCCAACAGCATTTAATTCCGTTACTTTTAACAGAAGCGATTGAACAGCCGCAAGAGGTTTCAACAATTTTTGAAGAAGTTAAAGGACATTGGATGGGAAAAGCTGCGTTAGAAACTGCCATCTGGGATTTATATGCCAAACGGCAACAGAAGAGTTTAACTGAATTTTTTGGACCAACGCGGAGGGAAATTCCTGTAGGGATTAGTTTAGGGATTCAAGAAGAGTTACCTCAATTGCTTAAACAAGTTCAGTTAGCTGTAGAAAAAGGGTATCAACGAGTGAAGCTGAAAATTCGTCCCGGTTATGATGTGGAACCTGTTGCTTTGATTCGTCAGCATTTTCCTAACTTGCCTTTAATGGTCGATGCAAATTCAGCGTATACATTGGCAGATTTGCCTCAATTGCAACGTTTAGATCACTATCAATTAGCGATGATTGAACAGCCTTTTGCTGCAGATGATTTTTTAGACCACGCACAATTACAAAGAGAACTGAAGACAAGAATTTGTTTGGATGAAAATATTCGTAGTCTCAAAGACTGCCAAGTGGCGTTAGCATTGGGCAGTTGCCGTAGTATCAATTTGAAGATTCCTCGTGTAGGTGGGATTCACGAGGCGTTGAAGATTGCCACATTTTGCCAAGAAAATGATTTATTGGTTTGGTTAGGTGGTATGTTTGAGTCTGGTGTTGGTCGCGCATTGAATTTGCAATTTGCGTCACAGCCTACCTTTTCCTTTCCAGGTGATATTTCAGCAACGGAACGCTATTTTTATGAAGATATCATCACGGAACCTTTTATTTTAGAGCAAGGGACAATGACCGTGCCTCAGGGACTTGGTATTGGTGTTACACTTTCCCAGACGAATTTGCTAAAATACAGTCAGTATCAAAAAATCATGTAATGATAACAAAATTGCGCCTATGACTATGCAGAGAAGCATAATCTAGGCGCAATTTTTTATTTTTCTAATTGACTCGCTGCGGCTTCATCCAAGAGAACCGTTAAATTTGGATGGAGTTGAAGAATAGAGGCAGGATATGTTTCTGTGACAGGTCCTTGGAGCACTTGTTTGACCATCTGAGCTTTTTGTTCACCATTTACAATTAGGACAAGATGCTTAACTTTCATGATGCTGGCTGGCCCCATCGTAACAAAGGTCATGCCTGGCTGCATCATTTCAGGAACAAACCAAGGCTCTGAACCAGTGACGGTCACTTGATAGGTTTCATTTTTAAAATGAGTGGTAGTGGGCATGTTCCCACAAAAATGACCATCTGCTCCTAAGCCAATTAACATCAAATCTAAGCCGCCTGCGTCAGCAATCCGTTGTTCTTGTTGTTGAAAGTTTTTAACAGTTAATGGATGGATGTTTTGCTCGGATATTTCTGCAGGTGTCAAATACAGCGTCCGCAAATCTGTCAGGGTAATGCCTTCCTTTTGATGAGGAACTGGGATTTCATCAAAGTTATAATAATGAACATTATCAAAGTCAGATGAATTTTTCACAATCGAGGCTAATTTTTGGTAAACAAGTGTTGGCGTTTTGCCAGCGGTAATTGATAAATTCACTCGTTTATCTTGGCTCATCGTGCTTAGAAGTAACATTTTTGCCCATTCACTCATCGTGTCGAAATCTTGTTTAATTAAAATTTTCATACTTGCACACTCCATTCTTTGAATAAGCTAAGTATAATTTGTGGGAACCATCCCATGTCAAGTTCTTCACAAAAAGGATTTAATTAACGGTAGACAAAAGAAAGAGGGGCAGCCGTCAAAACGACGACTGCCCCTCTTTTTAAAGCTTAAGATAACCTACAACGAGTTAACTTTTTAGCTTTCTGTTCCACTTGCTCCACTTGCTCCACTTGCTCCAACGCTGGTCTAAACGTTCTTTTGACCAACACTGTTTAACAAAGAATTTTATTTTATTGTTCTTTTAACCATTTTTCTAGTTGTAAACGTTGCACTTTCATAGTAGCTGTGTGAGGGATTTCATCAAAAGCCATAATGATAGGTTCGTTTAAATGTGGTAAATCGGCTACTTGTGTCCACCAAGCGTCCCAATCCATTTCTTCCCCAGGAACAACCGCTAAAATTGGCTGAGGTTCATTTTCTTTGCCACGGACAATAATCACTTCTTCTAAGAAATCTAATGCATCCAATAAATGATCTTCAATAGCTAAATTACTGTCGATGTTTTCAATTAGATCTACTTGGCGATCTTTCAAGAATAAGTGGCCGCGTTCATCTAACATTCCGTAATCGCCGCTGTCCCACCATTCGCCGTAGACATTTTCTGCAAAGCGGGCATCTTCTTTGTAATACGTTAAGGCCCGTCCTTTTGATAAGAATTGGATATGGCCATCCGTCATCGCAGGTAAAACTTGTCCTTTTTCATCGGTAATTCGAGCTTGTGTTAAATCCTCTAAACCAACACCCATGTCACGAGCATCTGAATCTTTTAAGGAGTCTAAAGTATGCGCTCGTAAGATCATTGGCCCGCATTCGCTTTGTCCATAAACTTGTAGGAAAATTGGTTCATTGGCAGCAGATGCTTTTAAGAAAGCCACCATTGTAGCGTTGTTAATTGCATCAAAAGTAGAATGATAATAATGGACACTAGCGAAAGCTTCAGGTTTTTCTTTGGCCAAACGAACCCATTGAACGAAGTTATTGGGGTGTGTTTCTACAGCGATTGGTTGATAGGTGCTGAACATTTCAGCGACTTTTTCGCTCGAAGCATTTGCTAAAGGCATCATAGGGAAGCCCATGGCCATTAAAGAAGACACACCAATGTTAAAACGAGAATGAACTGGCGAAATATGAAAGCCAACTAATTTCTTTTCAGCAATTTTTGTAAAAATGGTTTTTTGCCATTTTGTACGCCAACCCATAGAGTGATTGGAATGACAGATAAGTTTAGGAATACCTGTTGTTCCAGAGGTGTGGGTCATGTAGGCAATTTCGTCTTTAGTCAGTTCGTCTTGAGGAACTTCCGTGGCATCAGCTTCTAAAAGAGAAGCAACCGAAAGTTTTTTATTGGCAGAGCTGTTACGAACAGCTTGAACTTTTTCAGCAGTCACATCATCAAATAAAATATAAGGATCTTCTAAACGATCAACGAATACTTCAATTGTTTCAAAAGGTAAATGGTATGAAACCATTACAGGAACGGCTGCTAGATATGAGGCTGCAACAGCTAGTAAATACGTGTCGAATTTAGGACTTTTATAAATAATAATTTTGTCGCCTTTTTTTACACCTAAAGCGGCTAATTGATATGCCCGTTTCAAAATTTCTTGATGGCTTTCACCATAAGTTGTTTCTAAGCCAAGTGCAGGAAAAGCAGGCAAGGATTCATCAAAAATAATTGGAACAGTTGGTGTTTTTTCTGCGGCTTCTTGATAGTTTGTGTAGAGGTTTAATGGTTGATAATCAAGTAAGTGTGTCAAGGGAAAGTCTCCTTTGTAAAATAGTTTGTGTACAAATGTACAAGTTCACTTTATCCTATCATAGAATGGGTTCTTTTTCTACGTCAAAAATACAACATTAAATGTTATTTTTTATTATTCACAAGCACAACGTTTGCTGTATCTGACAAAGTTTCCTACAATAATTATGTAAGTAACAAGTTCTCAGAAGTGTAAAACTTTACAAAGGAGAGGAATTTACATGAAAAAAATCTATGAAACAACTATAATTAATACGGGTGGACGTGCAGGAGAAGTTCACTCACCGGATAAATCATTTTCTTATGCGGTTGCTTCGCCAGGTGTCAAGAAAGAAAATACAACAAATCCAGAACAATTATTCGCAGCGGCTTACAGTGCTTGCTTTAACGGTGCATTAGAATTAGTGATGGATCAAGAAAAAGTCGAAGGTAAAAGTACAGTAACTGCACGTGTTTCCTTATTCCAAGGAGAAGATGGCTTTAGCGTTGGTGCTGAATTAGAAGTTCATATTGATGGGGTAGATCAAGCTAAAGCAGAAGAACTTGTTAAAAAAGCCCACGAAATTTGCCCATATTCTAAAGCAACAAGAAATAATATAGATGTTAAATTAACTGTGATTTAATTAAAAAAGAAGCGCTTTGTCGTATAGACAAAGCGCTTCTTTTTTAGATAACAGTCCACAAATTATACATATTTAACAAAATAACTAAAAAAACAACTAAACTATAAATTTGGGCGACCCGTTGTTGAGATAATTTTTTACTGAAAAGACCGCCGACATAACCACCGAATAAAGCGGCAGGAATAATAGCCCAAAGCATTGTCAAATCAAAAACCGCAAACCCTGTGGTCAAGCCGATATTGCCAAGTTTGGCGAGTTGGGAGAAAAAAATAGTAATGATGGAATAAACAGTTGCTGATTTGATATCCATTCCAAAAAAGAGAATAAGGCAAGCTACATTAATGGGACCGCCACCGATGCCTAAAAAGGTTGATAGAATCCCTAAGCCTAATCCGACAATCAGAAAAATGCTCAATCCGTTGAGGTGTAAGTGCCAGTTGGAAAATTGATTGTAGAGAAGAACCAAAACCAAGGTCAGCAACATGATGATATATTGGATTAGTTGTACTTTTTCTTCATTTGGCGCTAGTGCAATCGCCTGATTAAGAAGTAAATCACCCAACATACCGCCGACTAAGGAACCAAACGAAATACTCGCGGCTTTTTTCCATTCAATTTGGACACCATTTTGATACTGTTTATAAGTCGAAGAAATGGACATGACAAAAACAGCGACACTTGAATAGAACGCAATACTATTTAACGAATGGAACCCAAGAAAATCCAAAACAGGCTTAATAATGACGCCTCCACCCATCCCAGAGAGCGCCCCAACTGTATTGGATAGAAAAATAGTTATGAAATAAATCAGCAAAACCCGCACATAATCACTCCTAAACCGTTTTCTTTTAGTATAGCACAAAAATTATATAAGAAATGCAATTTCATTTAAAAATATTTTTAAAAAGAACTTGAAATGATATTTCTTTAATGGTATTCTACAAATACAAAAAAGAAAACGCATTCAAGGAGGATGAGAAAGCATGACAGTATCGATTGGTATTATTTTGATTTTATGTCTTTACACAGTTGTTGGTGTACTTGACCAAATTTCTATTCAGATTGGTCCATATACACCATTGTTTGCTGCAACGTTTACTGGCCTAGTCTTAGGGGATGTTCAAACAGGTTTGATGATTGGGGCAACGCTTCAATTGATGACATTAGGTGTAGCGACTTATGGAGGAGCAACAGTCCCAGACTTTCTTTCGGGGGCCATTATGGGAACGGCTTATGCAATCATTTCAGGGAAAGGGGCAGAGTATGGTATCGGAGTTGCGGTTCCGATTGGGTTATTATTAACACAACTAGATATTTTAGGCAGAATGGCTAATACGTTTTTCCAACATAAAGCAGATCGCTATGCGGAAGAAGGAAATTATAAAGGGGTCGAGCGCTGCAATGTTTTAGGAATTTTTCCTTGGACGATTTCTCGTGTCATCCCAGTTTTTATTGGCCTAGCTTTTGGTGAACAAGTTGTAAACGCTATCAATAATTGGATTCCTATTTGGGTGATGAATGGGTTAAAAGCAGCAGGTGCTATTTTACCAGCGATGGGGATTGCTATTTTAATGCGTTACTTACCAATTAAAACATACTGGCCTTATTTTATTATTGGGTTCGTGTTACTTGCTTATGGGGCCCAATTCTTCTCAGTTTTGGGTGTCGCACTGGTTGGCTTGGCTTTAGCAGCGATTTATGTGATGAATCATAACAAAGGCGGTGCAGCTACAACAAGTGGCACGGTTATTTACGAAGATGATGAGGAGGTTGAGATTGATGACTAACAAATTAACAAAAAAGGATATTAATAAAGTTTACGTCCGTAATCTTTTTGGCTATCAGTGGGGCTGGAACTATGAAAAAATGCAAGGACTTGGTTACGCTTGGGTGATGATGCCTGCATTAAAGCGACTATACAGTGAAGATCCAGTAGCTATGAAGAAAGCCTTGAAGACACATCTTGGCTTTATGAATACGACGCCAGCCATGTCACATTTAATTGTCGGAGCTGATATGGCTTTGGAAGAAGAAGTTGGCATTGAAGATGAAACGGCCATTACTGGCTTGAAAACAGGTCTAATGGGTCCGTTTGCTGGTGTTGGTGATACCATTTTTATCGCGATTTATCGTGCGATTGTTTTTTCGATTGCAGCTTACATGGCGCAAGGGGGCCAGGTTGTTGGGTTACTGATCCCGTTAATTGCCGGAGCAGTGGTCTTATGGGTTCGCTATAAATTCACTTGGATTGGTTACCATCAAGGGAAAAAAATTGCGACAGAATTTGCGGATAAAATGAAATTGTTTACGCAAGGTGCAGCTATTTTAGGGTTAACGGTGGTCGGCGGTTTGATTCCTTCGGTAATTACTTACAAATTAGATTTAACTTATAAAATGGGAGATGTAACATTATCTGTTCAAGAAATGTTGGATAAAATTTTACCCGCATTAATTCCTTTAGGGATTGTTCTTTTATCCTATTGGTTACTAGGGAAAAAGAAAATGAATTCAACACGGCTAATCTTTGTTTTAATTTTAATTGGCATGGTTTTAGGCAATTTACAACCAATGTTGGCTTGGGTTGGCGGTTTATTTTAAAAAAATAGTATATAATAGGAGAGATTTATTATGACAATTGTACATGCAAGAGTAGATGAGCGTTTAATTCACGGACAAGTTGCAACCGTTTGGACGAATACGGTTGGCGCACAAAGAATCATGGTAGTAAATGATGCCGCTGTCAAAGATCAATTACAAATTGGTGCCTTAAAAATGGCTAAGCCTGCAGGAGTTAAATTATCCATTTTATCAAAACGTAAAGCGATTGAAAAAATTTTAGCAGGCAATTATGATGAAGAAAAAGTCTTTTTAATTACGAAAGACATTGCAGACATGGCGGCTTTAATTGATGGCGGTGTTCCGTTACAGAGCTTCAATGTCGGCAATATTTCTCAAAAAGAAGGCAGTCGAGCAATTAAAAAATCTGTTGCATTAACCGATGAAGATATTCAAACCGTTCGTCGTTTAACAGATAATGGGGTGACTATTACCGCACAGATGATCCCTTCTGAACCAAACGAAGCAATTTTAACTTTCATAAAATAGAAATGGAGATGAGAAGATGGAGCCAATCCGTTCAATCAGACAAAAATATAAGGACTTTTCCAAAGTAAATAAGAGAATCGCAGACTATATACTGAAGGATCCGACCCGTCTTCTCTCATTAACAGCAAACGAAATTGCTAGCAATAGCGAAACTTCTCCGGCGTCAGTTACCCGTTTTTCTAAACAATTAGGGTTTGACAGCTGGGAAGAGTTAAAACTATCCATTGCAGCGGTACAAGCTGCCAGTAACGGTAAAAAAGATATTGATCCAATTGTAGCGGCGGATGATTCGGTGGATACTATTTGTATGAAAGTGGAATCTTTATTAAATGCTACGATTGAGGATTTATTTTATACAGTGGATAAACAAGCCTTGGAACGAGCAATTGCGCATGTTAAAAAAGCGGAAAAAATTCATTTGGTTGGAATTGGTGCCTCTTCTTTAACGACTTATAATCTTTATCACAAGTTTAACCGCGCTGGTCGCCAAGCAATTTTTAATTATGATAGTCACATGATGTTGGAGTTTTTAAATTATGCAACGGCACAAGACATTTTGATCACGGTCTCCTATAGTGGTTTGACAAAAGAAGCCTTAATCGCCTGTGAAATTGCCAAAAATAGAGGCGCAACGGTTATTTTTATTACCAGTAATGATGGAGAAAACGTGCGATCATTGAGCGATGAAGTTCTTTTAGTCCCCAATAATGAGCACCTCATTCGAGTTGGGGCTATTTCATCGATTGCTTCGTCAATGGCAATTGGCGATGTTCTGTATTTAGGTTCAATTCAAGATGATTTAGACACAGAAATTGAACGCAATATGATTGAAACGAGTCAACTTGTCAGCCGTCTAAAAGAGAAGTAGGGGTGTGCAAGCAAATGAACTTAGAAGGATTAACGACAGAAGCCAGAAATGAAGCGACTAAAAAGATTGACCAAGTGTCAACATTAGAAATGGTAACTTTAATAAATCAAGAAGACCAAAAGGTAGCACAAGCAATTGAAAAGGTGCTTCCGCAGATTGCTGCAGCAATTGATGCAGCGGCAGAACGATTTAAAAAAGGGGGCCGTTTAATCTATTGTGGTGCAGGAACGTCTGGACGTTTAGGTGCTTTGGATGCGATTGAATTAACGCCCACATATAGTGTGTCGCCAGAACGCGCATTTGGTATTTTAGCTGGTGGTGAAAAAGCAATGTATCAAGCAATTGAAGGCGCTGAAGACTCGAAAGAATTAGCTATCGAAGATTTAACGCAACATCAATTGACCGCCCGAGATGTCGTAATTGCGATTGCTGCTAGTGGTCGGACACCATATGCCGTTTCTGCAATTGAATACGGAAAAAAAGTGGGCGCTCTAACTATCTCAGTGACCTGTAATAATCAAAGTCCGATGAATCAATTGGCGGAAATTGGGATTGCGCCAATTGTCGGACCGGAAGTCATTACAGGGTCAACTAGAATGAAAGCGGGGTCAGCACAGAAAATGGTGTTAAATATGTTTTCAACAGGGATTATGGTTAAAGTAGGGAATATCTATCAAAATTTGATGGTCAACGTACAACCAACGAACGAAAAATTAATGCAACGTGCCACGAATATCATTAAAGAAGCAGCAGAAATCGAGGAATCGCAAGCCAAAGAATACTTGGAGGCAGCACAGCTAGAAGTGGCACCAGCCATTGTAATGGCAAAAGCCCACGTTGATTTTCAAAAAGCCAAACAACTATTAGCAGAACATGACGGACGGATTTCAGAAGTTTTAGCATAGAAGTGGTGAACAATGAATCAAATCGCAATTCAAGAAACAATTCAGAGACTGATTAATCAGCAAGTCGTTCCGGGTGTCGCTTGGGGGACGATCACAGAAGATAGCTTATCAGAACAGTATACGGGCTTTTTAGGTAATACTGGTCCATTTGCAAGACAAAAGGTTTCATCAGCTAGCCTGTATGATTTAGCGTCCTTAACGAAAGTTATTGGGACAACAAATCGAATGTTACAATTAATCGATACAAATCAGCTTGCTTTTTCAACCACTGTGGGGGAAATCCTACCTGATTATCAAGGACTATCTTGTTCGATAGGGGAGCTTCTACTGCATCAGAGCGGACTGCCAGCTGATGTTGCTGATAAGAAAAATGTTACAAAAAAAAGCTTGCAAGAAATCATTTTAACGCATTCGTTATCTGAACGAGGGAAAACCACTTATTCTGATTTAGGGTATTACTTATTGGGAGAAATTATTCAAGTGTTGGATCGCTGCTCATTAGAAGAGAGCTTTCAAACATACGTATTTCAACCAATGAACCTACAGCATACAAGTTTTACGGTCAGCGATTTTGCCCAGGCAGTGCCCACAGAGATTACAAAACAACGCGGCGTTATTCAGGGAGTGGTCCACGATTCGAAAGCCTATCAACTGAAAGCGCCAATCGGCAGTGCAGGTTTATTTGCAACTTTACCAGATTTACTCACTTTTGTTCAGTGTTTTATGAACAATCGATACCCGTCTGGCAAACCATTATTTTCTGAAAAAATGTTCACTGCTCTCTGGTCTATGAACCAAGGGGGACGTACATTTGGTTGGGAAGTGAAAAAGACGCAAGCAGGGGCAGACTATTTGTATCATACTGGCTTTACTGGAACGGCGATTGGTATGAAAAAAGAGACCAAAGAAGCCCTAATTTTGTTGACGAATCGGATTCATCCCACTCGTGAAGAACGTGGCTTTCTGAAAGCGCGAACAAAAATTTATCAGCAGTATTTTTAGGAGGATATGATGAAACCAAAATTAATTTTAATGAGCCATGGACGGATGGCAGAAGAAACCTTAGCTTCTACTCAAATGATTGTCGGGGAATTAGCAGATGCTGCGATTGTGTCAATGACCGCAGAAGATGGCTTGAGCGGCACGCAAGCAAAACTGGCAGCAATCTTAAAAGAAGCTGGCGATGTCCCGACGCTTGTATTAGCTGACTTAAAAGGAGGAACACCTTGTAATGTGGCTATGATGGCCATGGGCACTTATCCGCAATTGCGAGTAGTCGCCGGACTTAATTTAGCAATGGCAATTGAAGCAGCCGTGTCACCTGTGGAAAATGTGGATGAATTAGCTGCATATTTAACGCAAATTGGCCAATCTGCGGTGACCACGATTGACTTACCTGAATTAACAGATGAAGAAGAATTTGAAGAATAGCAAAAAGGTGTTGTCTCAAAGACAACACCTTTTTTAAGAACCAGGGATATTCCGTGGTTCGTTTTTGGTTGTGACAAAGAAAAAGAACAGACTTAGTAAAATAACTAGGATGCCATCGTTAAACATCGGATTTACGAAGTTTAAAATAGCACTTAAGATAACTGGCACGGTAGCACAATACGTAATAATTTTTAAACAATCAATCAAACGTAAAGAATAAAAACGTAATTTTGAATAGAGAGATGCACCGATAGCGGCAATCAGTAAGTCTAAAACTAAACCGATTAGAACAGGGTAGATAGCCACTAAAAAGACAATAAGTTTTGTCCACCAGGGGATCGCTGCTTCACTTAGCGCAGTCTTGATACTCTGAGCATTAACGCCATCTAAGGTTCCTTTACTATAGGGGAAGATAAATTGGTCGGTGCCTAGAATTGATTCAGTTGCTCCTGAATTTGGTAAGGCGACTACAAATTCATCTTGTAAAAAAGCTAAACCAAACGCATTACCAATTAAATCCTTTTGGACATCAGCGGCTGTACGCTTTCCATCTGGATCAAACGTAAAAATAATCGAGTCGGTTTGATAAATAAAACCAGATTCTTTGGCATTTGTTTGCAACGTGCCATTTTCAATAGAAAAGTCAGGCAACTTTTCTGCAATTTTTTGGCCATCTTGTTGCACCTCTTGTAGCACAGAAAAGACTTGTTTGGTAATAGGTAGTGCTAAAATAGCACTTAAAAAAACAGCATAGAGAATTACTTTCCAAAACGCCATTCTTTTCGCATGCCGTAATTCTGAAACTGAAAAAAAGGCCTGCTTAAATAATTGCAATGTATTCATTTATTTACTCCTCACATCATTCTTCTACAGGTCATTCTAGCGAATTTATGAGGGAAACACAAGGTAATCTCCCTCTTTTGTAAAACTTTTCTTTTGGCAAGCAAACTATTTTGTAGAAAGCGGTTCACTCTGTTATCATAATAGTTGTATGAAAGACGTATGTTACATACTAAAAAATAGGGGGATTTAAAAAATGACTTACACATTACCAGAATTACCATATGCTTATGATGCATTAGAACCTTACATTGACGTGGAAACAATGCACTTACACCATGATAAACACCACAACACTTATGTGACTAACTTAAACGCAGCGATTGAAAAACATCCAGAATTAGGCGAAAAATCTGTAGAAGACTTAATTTCAGATATGAATGCTATTCCTGAAGATATCCGCACAGCCGTTCGTAACAATGGTGGCGGTCACGCAAACCATACATTCTTCTGGGAAATTATGGCACCAAATGCTGGTGGTCAACCAACTGGCGCTATTAAAGAAGCAATCGATGAAACATTTGGTAGCTTTGATGAAATGAAAGCTGCTTTCAAAACAGCTGCAACTGGCCGCTTTGGTTCAGGTTGGGCTTGGTTAGTTGTGAATAACGGTAAATTAGAAATCACTTCAACACCAAACCAAGATTCACCATTAATGGATGGCCAAACACCTGTTTTAGGTCTTGACGTTTGGGAACATGCGTATTACTTAAAATATAAAAACGTTCGTCCAGATTACATTGAAGCATTCTGGAACGTTGTTAACTGGGATAAAGTAAACGAACTTTTTGCAGCAGCAAAATAAGTTTGCCAATTGTGAAGGAAAGAGTCAAATGACGGCTGTCATTTGACTCTTTCCTTTTACAAATCCAGGGTCGAAATAGTTGTTCGTTTATGGCATACTAAAGTAAGTAGGGAAAGATAACGGATACATAAAGAAGGAGCTAAAAAAATGAATGTTATGATGCAAAAAGTACACGGGTCAGAAAATGATTTCTTTTTATTGGATGAGACACAGTTTGAGCGTTCTTTAACCGCTGAGGAAATTGAGCAATTGCGCATCCAGTTATGTTCGCGGGAAACAGGATTATTGGCGGGAGCAGATGGGTTACTTTTGGTAGGAGAAGGGACTCACGGCACGTCCAATGCTAGAATGCGAGTGATTAACAGCGATGGTAGTGAAGCAAGCATGTGCGGGAACGGCTTGCGTACGGTTGCCCGTTATTTAGCTGAAAAAAACCAAGAAAAATCATTTACAGTTGAAACAATGTTTGCAGATTTGAAAGTACGTCAAGCCCCCAATTTAGCTGAAGAAGTAGCGACTTACCAAGTGGAAATTTCGCCAGTAAGTTTTGAAGCAGTGACTATCCCAATGCATTTAGGGGTCCAAACATTAATTGATGAAATCGTACCAGCCTTATCTAACACCATTCGCTTTACAGCGGTAGCAGTGCCTAATCCGCACCTTGTAGCATTTGTGGATCATGAAACCTTAAATGGGCCAGAATTTGAACGAATCGCTACCTATGTAAATAATGAAAATCCATATTTTCCAGAAGGGATAAATGTGAGTTTTGTTGAAATTCTTGGCAAAAATCAACTATTTGTTCGAACGTATGAACGTGGTGTAGGTTTTACAAGTGCTTGTGGGACAGCCATGTGCGCAAGTAGTTTACTTTATACGTTATTGAAAGATGGTGTTTTTTATGAAGAAATAACCGTCAAAAATGCTGGGGGTATGGTGAAAACAGTCGTTCACGAAACGTCAGATGGCAGTTATTGGATGGAATTAATTGGGAATGCCACGATTACGCATTTGATTGAAGGATCACTGACTGATTTACTAAATGGTGCATTTGAGAAAATAACTATCACTGAAACGAATGAACAGAAACATTATCAAGAATTTCTGCAAACACTTTCTCAAAAATAACAATTGTTCCTTGATAAAGCGCTCTTTTATTTTACAATTGTGTTAAGTTCTTGTTCCAAAAAATAAAAAATATTGCTTGAATAAGCAAACTATGAGAAAATAAAGGGCATGAATTAAGAATTATTCTTAGATAAACGAGGAAGTGTCTTATGAAACTATGGAAAAAAGTAGTACTGGGCTTCTTGAGCGTCTTGCTAGTGGTAGTAGCTGGGGTATGTGCTTACGGGATTAAGATGTATTCAGATGCCAATTCAACAATTAATGGGATCTATCAATCAGTTAACCGTAAGTCCAATAAAGGAGCCACGGCCAATATTGATGCGCAAGAACCATTCTCTGTTCTTTTAATGGGGATTGACACAGGCGATTTAGGCCGAACAGAACAAGGTCGTTCAGATACTACAATGGTTGTAACCATCAACCCGAAAGAAAACAAGTCCACAATGATCAGTTTGGATAGAGATATTCTAACAGATATTGTTGGAAATGACACACAAGATAAATTGAACCATGCCTATGCATTTGGTGGCGCCGAAATGGCGATTAATACAGTCCAAGAATTACTGGATATTCCCATCCATCACTATGTATCCATCAATATGAAAGGGTTAAAAGACCTGATTGATGCGGTAGGCGGTATTGAAGTAGATAATACGATTGGTGAATTTACGTTGGACGGTATTACTGTTCCAGCAGGTAAAATCAAGTTAGATGGCACGACAGGTTTGGCTTATGCGCGGATGCGTCACGAAGATCCTGAAGGAGATGTGGGTCGTCAACGCCGCCAACGAGAAGTTGTTGAGAAAATAGTGCGCAAAGTCATGAGTTTTGATGGTGTTTCAAAATATCGAAAAATTCTTGATGCTGTTGAAGCCAACGTAAAAACAGACTTAACTTGGGATGATATGATGGACATCCAATCAAAATATTTGTCTGCCTTTAAAACAATTGACTCTGAACAATTACAAGGATACAGTGCAACTATTGATGATATTTATTATCAAGTCCTAGATCCAAATAGTTTATACAAAACACAAACAACACTTAGAAAACAACTTGGTTTAAAAGAACATGCTTCTGAACGTGAAAAAGATTTAGCCTTTTATAATCAGTTTAGCTATGCTGTTACAGATACTGCACTGATTGGTGAATCTGGTGATTCAAGTGCCAATAGCTCTACTAGTTCGAGTAGCACAGCGGACACTACAGCCGGTCAAACAGAATACAACGGCAATACGCAACAAGCAGCAGAAGGAGCCTATGATCCGAATACGTACGTTGACCCAAATACGTACACAGATCCAAACGCTTATGCTGATCCAAATACGTATGTGGATCCCAACGCACCACAATATTAATCTGTTAAACAAGCTCGAAAACTTCTATTTCTGATGGAAATAGAAGTTTTTTTCTTTTATTCTAGAAATTTTTTTCAGAAGGTGTTATAATTGGACTATACCAAAATAAACCGTAAGGAGCGTGTCAAAATGCAAATTATCCGTGTAGCAAATGCAGAAGAAGGCGGCAAAAAAGCGTTTGAATTAATTAAAGAAGGTATGAACAATGGTGCGAAAGTTTTAGGCTTAGCAACAGGTAGTACACCAGAAACATTATATAAAGAAATGACAGCAAGTGATGTCGACTTTACAGAAATGACTTCTGTAAACTTAGATGAATATGTTGGTTTAGGTGGCGAAGATGAGCAAAGTTACCGTTATTTCATGAACAAACACTTATTTGACAAAAAACCATTTAAAGAAACATTTGTACCAAATGGTAAAGCAGAAGATTTAGATGCTGCTTCCGCAGAGTATGAAAAAATTATCGATGCACATCCAGTAGATATCCAAATCTTAGGCATTGGTCAAAATGGACACATCGGTTTCAACGAACCAGGCACACCTCTAGATAGCTTAACACATGTCGTTGAGTTGACTGAATCAACAATCAACGCAAACAAACGTTATTTTGACAAAGTAGAAGATGTCCCAACACGTGCTGTTTCTATGGGGATTGGCTCAATCATGAAAGGTAAAAAAATGATTTTAATGGCTTATGGCGAAGCAAAAGCAGAAGCCATTAAAGGAATGATTGACGGACCAGTAACAACAGACATGCCAGCAAGTGCATTACAAAACCATCAAGATGTTGTTGTAATCATTGATGATGCAGCTGCAAGTAAATTATAATCGTTGATGAAAAAGGACTTGAAACATAAGGATTTTCTTATGTTTCAAGTCCTTTTTTTGTTATACTGGAAGTAATAGAAGAAGAGGTGAAAAGGATGTTACAGCTAACAATTCCAGAAATTATTTTACGGTTAGTCCTAGCGATGGTGATGGGTGGAGCAATTGGTTTTGAAAGACAATATAAGAATCGCCCAGCAGGGATGCGCACTCACATTTTAGTTTGTATGGGCGCGGCTATTATTGCGTTAATTCAGTCGCAAATTGCAATCAATGCATTGAAAGATGCGTTAGCTAATCCGGCTTTGACGGGGGTCATTCGTTCAGATCAAGCAAGATTGATCGCACAAGTTGTAAGTGGAATCGGCTTTTTAGGTGCTGGAACCATCATTGTAACGAAACAAAGTGTCACAGGATTGACGACAGCCGCGTCACTATGGACCGTTGCTGGTTTAGGGATTGCGGTGGGCATGGGCTACTATACGATTGCCTTAACAAGTTTTATCGGTGTATTATTTGCCTTAACCATTGTCAAACGAATTATTCACGTACCAACAATCAAAAAATTAGAAATTCGCTATCAACATAAACAAGAAACCAAAGAATTTATTAATCAGTATTTTGAAGAAAAACATATTGAAATTTATGATGTGAACTTCAATGTTTCTTGGGTGGATGATACAAAAATCTATACGAATATCTATACTATTGATTTGCCTAAAGGCCTAACGTATGCCGATGTTATCGAAGATCTATCTGTTTCAAATAATGTAACAAAATTACGATTGATTAATGTGTAGAAACATCTATTTATAATTAATGACAAGAGGTCGGGACAGAACCGTTTAGCTCCGAGAAATAAGAAGGAATTTCCGAAAATTGCTCTTTAATTTTTGGAGAATTTCGGCTTATTTCCGAAGGATTTGGTTCTGTTCCCGCCGTTTATCAGTTTTGAGCGTGGAACAAAAATCCAAAGTGATTTTTGTCCCACGCTCTTTTCTTCTAGGACCTAGGACTGATTTTTTAAGTTTAATATTTCAAAAAGATTACAAAAGAGTTATGATTATATTACGAGTTAGAAAGAAAGGTGATAAGTAAGATGAATAAAAAAAATAAATTTCTTAGTATTATTGTTGTTGTCGTTGTGATTATTGGTGCATTTGTGATGAAAGCTTATAATCAATTGATTACTTTAGATAATAAAGTCGAAGCAGAATGGTCACAAGTAGAGAATGTAATGCAAAGACGTGCTGATTTAATTCCGAATCTTGTCAGTAGTGTTCAAGGCAGTATGACTCAAGAAAAAGAAGTTTTAAAAGAAATAACGGAAGCACGTAAAGCATACGCAGGAGCAAAATCTTCTTCTGAAAAAGGGCAAGCAAATGAGCAAATTGAAAAAGGATTAGGTAATTTTGTTACAGTATTGAATGAAGATTACCCAAAGTTAGCTTCTTCTGAAAATGTCAAAACCTTAATGACTCAATTAGAAGGATCTGAAAATCGAATTTCTGTTGAACGCCGTAACTATATACAAGCTGTTGAAACATATAACCAACAGATTTCAAAATTCCCTGATAAAATAATTGCAAAACTTTTAGGATTTGAGAAGAAAACTAACTATGTTGCGACAGAGCAGGGAAAAGAAGTGCCGCAAGTAAAATTTAAATAAAAAATTTATAGAAAATTTGGGTTAAAAAGAAAGAAGTGAGGAAGGTTGGATAAAAAAGTCGAAAAAATTCAAGAAAAAGTTCGTTTGTTTTATAAAAAGCATCAGCGGAATACAACGATTGTTGTGGTAATTAGTTTAAGTATGATTTTAATATTAGGAATGGCTGCTTGGCATGAAGGAAAGGGAATCTCCTATGAAGCAAAACAAACTGCACTGAGAGAGAAGCAACATGCCTTACAAAAAAAGAGAGACGATATCTTAGCAGGGAAAATGACTGAAGCGTCAACCCAGACAACAATAAATAACTTTTCTAAACAAGAAATAACTGGTGAAAATGAATTAGTGACAATTACTGGAACGAATGGGCAGTTGAACATTAATGATGCTAATATCTATGTTTCAGATAATGCAGGTATTGTCTCAAATCAACTTAAACAGAAAATGTTTCAATTGAATCAACAATTGTTGGAAAATGCGAATGGCGCACAATTTATGCTTATTACCGTTCCTGCGTTACCTAGTGGGGAATCTGTTGAATCTTACAGCAATAAGATTGCTAATCAATTAGGTGTAGGGGATCGTGAAAAAAATAATGGTGTGGTTTTTCTAATGGCAATTGAGGATCGCGAGTCTCGCTTGGAAGTTGGATATGGCTTAGAGAGTATTTTAACGGATAGCTATGCGGATGATATTATTAATAATGAAGAAGTAAAAGAGGCTTTTAGAGACGAGGATTATAATACAGGTCTCAATAAAATTATTGATCAAGTATCGGCTGCAATCAATTCAAAAACCGCACAAGTGGATAATGAATTAACAAATATACAAACAGAGTTAAACACTAACACAACGAAAAGAAATGTTCTTTTAATGGCAAGTATTGCTGGGATGCTCATTTGTGCTGTTTATATTTTACAAATTTTAAGAACAAGAAAACTTGTTAAAAAAATGTATCAAGATTATTTGAATTGTTTACCAACAAAGGCTGTCCTAAATAATTCAGAACAGACAAAGGAAGTATTAAATAAGATGAAAAAGACTTCTTTTTATTGTTTATATCTTAATGGAGCAACGTTATTTGCCACAAAAGGGAAAATAAGACGTGCCACTAAGCGTGGTTCTTTACTAAGTATATATCCAAATGCAAAAAAACAATCTTTTGGGCGTTTATTAGTAGGAGATACTTTATATAGTTATGATGGTAGTGTTTTGACGTATGCTTATTTAAACTCACAATACAATCCGTCTAATCATAGTAGTTCTGGTAGCGGCAGTGGCGGTTCATTCGGTGGCGGCTCATTCGGCGGTGGCGGTGCCTCAGGAAGTTGGTAAAATAAAAAGCTAGAAACGTTAATCGTTTCTAGCTTTTTGCTATTTATCTAAACCGTAAAGATAGTCATCATCTTTCATGGCTTCAACCGTTCCTAGTAAATAGCCATTTCCTACTTGGGAGAAGAAGTCATGGTTGCTAGTTCCTGTCGAAATACCATTCATTACAATCGGGTTCACATCATTGGCTGTATCCGCAAATAAGGGATCCATACCTAAGTTCATTAGAGCTTTGTTGGCGTTGTAACGTAAAAAGGTTTTTACTTCTTCGGTCCAACCTAAGTCATCATATAATTCTTCTGTATAACGTTCTTCGTTTTCGTACAATTCGTAAAGTAAATTATACATCCAGTCTTTTAGTTTATCTTGCTCATCTTCTGGTAATTCATTAAATCCTAATTGGAATTTATAGCCAATATACGTGCCGTGCACTGATTCATCACGGATAATCAATTTAATAATTTCAGCGACGTTCGCTAGTTTATTGTTTCCTAAATAGTAAAGGGGAGTGTAGAACCCAGAATAGAATAAAAACGTTTCTAAAAATACACTAGCAATTTTTTTCTCTAACGGAGTGCCGTTTTTATAAATTTCGTTAATCCGTTCTGCTTTATATTGCAGATGTTTGTTGGTATTTGTCCACTCAAAAATATCATCAATCTCTTTTTTTGTATTTAATGTACTGAAGATAGAAGAATAACTTTTGGCATGGACAGATTCCATGAATTGGATGTTATTTAAGACGGCTTCTTCATGAGGCGTCCGCACATCATTTCTCAGTTGATCCATGCCGCTTTCTGATTGAACAGTATCTAATAAAGTTAAACCGCCGAAAACGTAGCCGACAGTAGTTTTTTCTAAATCGGAAAGGGTCCGCCAATCATCTAAGTCATTGGATAACGGAATCCGTGTATCTAACCAAAATTGTTCGGTTAATTTTTCCCAAGTGGATTTATCAATGACGTCTTCAATGGCGTTCCAGTTAATTGCTTCATAATACGTTGCCATGGTTATTCCTCCTGTATGCTGGGACAGCAGTCTGTTTGACTAGTTGTCTCGTTTCTTCGCTTAAAACGTTCTACAGAGTCCAAATAGGAGCGTGCAGCCGTTCTTCTTTGTCCAGTATATCTGAAAATGTCCTGTTTAAAAAGAGAACATTCCTAAAAAATAAGACGCTCAAGCAGAACGCCTTATTTAAGTGCTTTTCATTAAATCACGCAAGACTCACATTGATTGCTGCCAATTTCTTCAGCATCATCTGTAAATGTACGAATATAGTAAATTGATTTAATCCCTTTGTTGAACGCATAATGACGTAAAATGTTCAAGTCACGGGTTGTTTGTTTTGGTGTTTCTTTCCATTCATACAAGCCTTCAGGAATTTCTGAACGCATAAACAAGGTTAAACTCATTCCTTGATCAACGTGTTGTTGCGCTGTTGCGTAGACATCAATCACTTTGCGCATATCCATGTCGTAAGCAGAAGTATAGTAAGGGATTGTATCATTCGCTAAATAAGGCGCTGGATAGTAAATCTTACCAATTTTCTTCTCTTGACGTTCTTCAATCATGCGAGTAATTGGATGAATGCTGGCACTAGTATCATTAATATATGAAATTGAACCATTTGGCGCTACGGCTAAACGATTTTGATGATAAAGACCATCTTTTTTCACAGCATCGCGTAACGCAGCCCAATCTTCAGCCGTTGGAATCTGAATGTCTTTAAAAATTTCTTTCACTTTATCAAATTTTGGTGTAAAGTTGCCTTCAATATATTTATCGAAGTAAGCACCAGAAGCATAATCTGATTTTTCAAAATTGTGGAAGACTTGGTTACGTTCTTTCGCAATTTGGTTACTTTCCATTAAAGTCCAGTAATTTAATAACATGAAATAAATGTCTGTAAAGTCTAATGATTCTTCAGAGCCGTATTCCATATGATTTTTAGCGAAGAAGGTGTGTAAGCCCATTGCGCCTAGCCCGATTGTATGGCTTAAACGATTTCCATTTTGGATAGTTGGCACGACATCAATTTTAGAAGCATCTGTTACAAAAGTTAACGCACGCGTCATAGCGCGGACAGATTTTCCAAAGTCAGGACTTTCCATTAAATTAACAATGTTAGTTGAACCTAAGTTACAACTAATATCTGTTCCTAAAACTTCATATTCTTGTTTCCCATTAATAACAGAAGGCGTTTGAACTTGAAGAATTTCAGAACATAAGTTACTCATGATAATCTTGCCATCAATCGGATTGTTTTTGTTAGCAGTATCAATATTGATGATATAAGGATAGCCAGATTCTTGTTGTAATTTAGAAATTTCATTTTCTAAGTCACGGGCTTTAATTTTACGTTTACGTATGTTTGGATTGGCCACTAGGTTATCATATTCTTTGGTAATATCTACATAGGAATAAGGCACACCATATTCACGTTCCACACTATAAGGACTAAATAAATACATATCTTCGTTGTTACGTGTTAATTCGTAAAATTTATCTGGAACAATAACACCAAGAGACAACGTTTTTACACGGATTTTTTCATCAGCGTTTTCTTTTTTAGCAGATAAGAACATTTCAATATCTGGATGGAAGACGTTTAGATAAACCACACCAGCACCTTGACGTTGACCTAGTTGGTTAGAGTAGCTAAAGCTATCTTCAAATAATTTCATAACAGGGACAACACCACTTGCTGCGCCATCATAACCTTTGATTGGTGCGCCCGCTTCACGTAAGTTGGAAAGAGTAATTCCTACGCCGCCGCCGATTCGTGATAATTGAAGGGCAGAATTAATTGAACGCCCAATGCTGTTCATATCATCTGTTACTTGAACTAAGAAACAAGAAACCAATTCACCTCGACGTTTACGCCCAGCGTTTAAGAAAGAAGGTGTGGCTGGTTGATACCGTTGATGGATCATTTCATCCGCCAATGTTAAAGCCAACTCTTCATCGCCATCCGCAAAATACAAGGCATTAAAGGCAACCCGATCTTCATATGTTTCTAAATACTCTGTTCCGGCGTTGTTCTTTAAAGCGTATTGAGAATAAAATTTATAAGCCGCCATGAAAGACTTGAATTGGAAATGTTGTTCATCTAAGAAAGCATATAATTTTTCAATAAAGTCCATTGAATATTTTTCGATGAATTCAGTTTCAATAAAATCTTCTTTCATTAAAAAGTTGATTTTTTCTTCAGCAGAGCTGAATTTACGTGTATTCGGTTCTACATTTTCTTTAAAGAAGGCTGCGAGTGCTTCTTTATCTTTATTTAAAGGGATTTGACCATCAACAGGACGGTTAATCTCGTTATTCAGTTTGAAATAGCTGACATCTTTAATTTCTTTTAGACTCAATTTCTTCCACTACTTTCTTAAAGGTCTCCACGTCTTCGTCTGTTCCACTAAACTCAAAGGAGTATAGAAGCGGAACGTGGTAATCGCGGGCAATATCTTTGGCGGTATAGACAAATAATTCAGCAAAATTACGGTTGCCCCCACCAGCTACACCAACTAACAGTTCTTGATTACTTTTATAATCAAGAAAGTCATTCACTACCTCTGTAATTTCTGCATCATAGGTAGGAATGACAAGAATAAAAGGCTCATTTATTTCAAAAAAAGGATTCGCTGGCTCAAGTTCATAAGCAGGCAAATCCAATTTTTTAATAAAGCGCCTTGTTTGACCGGTGACTGAAAAATAAACAAGTTTCATCTTAGCTAGCCAATTGTTTTAATTGGTCTGGACGGAAGCCAACAACGGTTGTTGCTTCAGATGTGATTACCGGTACGCTTTGGAACCCTTGTTCTTTTAACCAGTCGATAGCATCTGGTTGTGCGTCGATATTGATTTCTTCAAAAGCGATGTTATTTTCACTTAGGAAACGTTTCGCCATTTTACATTGGATACAGTTATTTTTTGAAAAGATTTTTACGTTCATTGAAAGTTCCTCCTCTTTTTTTCTACATAGACTAGTATAAATCTATGTAGAAAAAAGTCAACACTTTAACACTATATATTGTGGTGCATTTTTCTCATAATACTAGTTTTTGTGTTTTTGAAAGAAAAATGAAAACACGTGAATCCTCGTTTTTGGGAGAAAAAACACATTGGTCAGTGTTTGACAAACAAAAAAATTAAAATTTTGAAAGAGAACATTTAGTGAAAAAACACTAAATATTGTGTTGACATTTGAGTTAGGCACAAGAAGAAAAAATAAGCGGATTTGTTATTGAATGAGTGGAATTTTACAGTAGCTAGTAACATAAAAAACAAGAGCTGACTTTTTTTCAAAAATGGTAACCTGAAAAAAGTGTCTCTATATAGAAGGAAAATAGAAGAAAACAGGAGATACATCCAGAAATTCATTGACTTTCCGTGTAAGCAAGCGTATTCTTTTAATTGAGAACGATTCTCATTTTCGTTTGAAACTTTTTCACATGGAGGAAAGTAAATGATTACGTTAGCGCAGGCAGAAGTTGGGAAAGTCTATACAGTCGAAAGCGTCCAAGCAGATGTTCAGACAAAGAAACATCTGAACAATTTAGGTGTCGTTGCAGGCCAATCAGTTGTCCTTGTCAATTATCAGAATCAAAATGGTATTGTTTTATTACATAATAGTCGAATTGCGCTGACAGATACGATTTTACAAGCGATTCATGTGGAGGAGCGCTCGGCGAATGAGAAAGTTTGGGTCTCCTTGGATACCTTGAAAGTTGGAGAACGCGCTACAATAGTAGGGATCCACGGACAAGGAGCGGTGAAACGTCGGTTGATGGACATGGGCTTAACAAAAGGAACAGTAATTTTTATTCGCAAAGTGGCTCCT
The DNA here is from genome assembly GCF_040886645.1 of Enterococcus sp. GC34. Taxonomy (NCBI): domain Bacteria; kingdom Bacillati; phylum Bacillota; class Bacilli; order Lactobacillales; family Enterococcaceae; genus Enterococcus; species Enterococcus sp. GC34. Next base: position 14,383 of record NZ_JBFOEF010000008.1, on the reverse strand, counting down.
TTAGCCGATCCAATTGAAATCAATGTACGTGGTTACGAACTAACGTTACGAAAAAGTGAAGCGGAACTGATCTTGGTTGAGAAGGAGGAAAGCGAATGACTCATCAAATTGCACTAGCTGGTAACCCTAATAGCGGTAAAACGACAACGTTCAATATGTTAACAGGAGCCAACCAATATGTTGGAAACTGGCCAGGGGTGACTGTGGAACGCAAAGAGGGGGTGGCAAAGAAAGATAAGACACTCATTATTCAAGATTTGCCAGGGATTTACTCTCTTTCTCCTTATACGCCTGAAGAAATTGTGGCACGAGATTATCTTTTGGAGGACCAACCTTCAGTGATTTTGAATATTCTCGATGTGACCAACTTGGAACGAAATCTTTATTTAACAACACAATTAATTGAAACCGGATTACCGGTTGTTTGTGCGTTAAACATGATGGATTTGTTGGAAAAAAACGGCCAAACATTGAATAGTGAAAAGTTAAGTTATGGCTTAGGCGTGCCTGTCGTTGAGATTAGTGCTTTGAAGAATCGTGGGTTGGATCATGCTTTAAAACAAAGTAAGCAGCGAGCGAATGCCATAGAGACAGAGGTTATTTATCCTTCTTATGATAATCGCTTAGAAGCAGCACTTGCTGAAATTGTTGATATTTTAGGGAATACTGTTCCTGAAACGCAACAGCGTTGGTATAGTTTAAAACTTTTTGAACGAGATGTTCGAACCAAAGAGCAATTATTATTGAGTTCTTTTCAAGAAAAAGAAATTGAAGAAGTCATTCAAATTACTGAAAAAATCTTTCAAGATGAAAGTGAAGCGATTATCATCAATGAACGCTATGCCTTTATTGCTCGATTAATTGCTTTGTGTGCGACGAAAAAAACAGAAATGACATTTACTCACAGTGATAAGATTGACCGAGTGGTAACCAATCGGTGGTTGGCGTTGCCAATCTTTGCGTTTGTGATGTGGTTGGTCTATTACTTATCTATTCAAACGGTTGGTATAATGGGAACAGACTGGTTAAATGATGTCTTTTTTGGGGAATGGGTTCCTCAATTTGTGGGAAATTGGTTGGCGCAATGGCAAGTAGCGCCATGGATGCAAAGTTTAATTTTAGATGGGATTATTGCAGGTGTTGGGGCTGTGTTAGGCTTTTTACCGCAACTGGCCGTCCTGTTTTTATGTTTAGGTTTTTTAGAAGATTGTGGCTATATGGCACGGATTGCCTTTGTCATGGATCGCTTGTTTCGGAAATTCGGCCTATCTGGTAAGTCATTTATTCCGATGTTAATTGCGACAGGTTGTGGGGTCCCAGGCGTGATGGCTAGTCGAACGATTGAAAACGAACGCGATCGGCGAATGACTATTATGGTCACGACTTTTATGCCGTGTTCGGCGAAGTTGCCAATTATCGCTCTGATTGCAGGTGCATTTTTTCCTAACCAAAGTTGGGTCTCGCCCTCTGCTTATTTCTTAGGGGTTGCTTCCATTGTGTTATCAGGGATTGCTTTAAAAAAGACCAAGCATTTTTCGGGAGATCCAGCACCATTTATTATGGAACTTCCCGCCTATCATTTGCCACAGCTTAGAAGTGTGGTTCGACATGCCTATGAACGATGTCGCTCATTTGTAAAAAAAGCAGGTACGATTATTTTTGTTTCCAGTATTCTCATTTGGTTCATGTCCCATTATTCTGTGACGTTTCAACCCGTTCCAGAAAGTCAAAGTATTCTAGCATTTCTAGGTAAAGGGTTGGCGGTGCTATTTATCCCATTAGGCTGGGGGAATTGGCAAGGGGCAGTTGCCACAATTACAGGATTGATAGCGAAAGAAAATATTATTGGCACCTTAGGCATTTTATTTGGCAATGTGAAAGATGTTTCTGAAAACGGGGTAGAAGTCTGGGGCGCATTGCAACACACCTTTACGCCAGTCGCGGCCTATTCGTTCTTAACTTTTAACTTATTATGTGCACCTTGTTTTGCTGCAATTGGCGCAATTCGTCGTGAAATGGGAGACCTCAAATGGACATTAGGAGCCATTGGTTATCAATGCGGTTTGGCTTATATGGTTAGTTTTGTGATTTATCAATTAGGCCATGTGTTAGTCGAAAAAGGCACACTAACTCTGGGGACTTTTTTAGCGATGGGTGTTGTTTTAGCTGGATTTTATTTCCTTATAAGAAAACCAAAGCCAGGCAAAGAAAGTGTCCAAGCAATCACTTCTTTAGAAAGAGGGTAATAACGGATGGCAACAATTATTTTATCCATTTTAATTTTTGGAACAGCAGGAATCATCACCTATCGACGAATCAAAAAAGGGGAAAGTTGTGAAGATTGTCAAACAGCTTGTCCTGTAAAAAAAGAACAATCTTCACAAGAATAACAACTGAAAAAAATTCCCTCTTGTATAAATAATAGCGGAGTGCTACAATATTGAGGTAGCTGAAAAGCCATTTTATACAACGGGGGCATAGCTCAGTTGGTTAGAGCATCTGACTCTTAATCAGAGGGTCTAGGGTTCGAATCCCTATGCCCCCATTGGGTGCCAAACCCACGAGAACGGTATTCTGTCGGCGTCTTAGGACGTTTCGAAGACGGAGTACGCGTTCTCTTTTTTTACATAAAATGTCGAGTGTCGTGAGAGATATACTAGTTAAATCATTTAAAGAATGCTACGCTTAGAAGATAGAAAAAGTGCGTTATATAAAAAAAGTTAAAAATTTTTCAGGCTAAAAAAGCGAATTTACCAAAAAGCGCACTTTTTGGTTCCTATGAAACGAAAAAGTACGTACTATACAGCATGTACGGCACGGTATATGATGATATCAGAAAACGTTAAAGGAGCGAATCAAATGATTACATCACTAGCAGATACAGTAACATTAAACAACGGCACTAAAATTCCAGGAATGGGTCTCGGGGTATTCCAAATACCAGATGAAGAGACAGCAAAAGTGGTCGAAGAAGGGATTATCAATGGTTATCGTTTAATCGATACAGCGCAAATCTATGGCAATGAATCTGGCACAGGAGCGGGAATTAAAGCAGGCTTAGCGGCAACTGGTTTGAACCGTGAGGACTTATTTGTTACCTCGAAAGTTTGGAACGCGCATATTTCCTATGATGAAACAATTCAAGCTTTCAATGATAGTTTGGAACGTTTAGGTTTAGATTATTTAGATTTGTATTTAATTCATTGGCCAGGAAATAATTCTTACAAAGAATCATGGCAAGCTTTAGAAACTTTATACGCCGAAGGAAAAGTGAAAGCAATTGGTGTCAGCAACTTCCAAGTTCATCATTTAGAAGATTTACTTTCTTATGCAAAAGTTGTTCCGGTAATTAACCAAGTGGAACTACATCCAAAATTGGATCAAAAAGAAGTGCGTGATTTCTGTGAAAAACATGATATCAAAGTCCAAGCTTGGTCACCATTGATGCAAGGTCAATTATTATCGAATGAAACCATTTTGGCGATTGCTGAGAAACATAATAAATCAGCAGCGCAAGTGATTTTACGTTGGGATATTCAACAAGATATCTTATTAGCCGTGAAATCTGTCCACAAAGAACGGATGATTAGCAATGCAGCGGTCTTTGATTTTGAACTAAGTGCAGAAGAAATGGCACAAATTAACCAATTGAATGAATCGTTACGTGTGGGACCAGATCCAGACACGTTTGATTTCTAAAAATTAACTAGGAGGAGATACAATGAGTGAAGCAGTTAAAGGTTTTTCAGTAGTCAACCACGTGGGGATTACAGTCAGTAATTTGGATGAATCAGTGAAGTTTTATGAAGCATTAACAGGAACAAAAATCGCAAATCGTGATGAAATTGGTGGAAAACGGATGGCCCAAACACAAGGGTTAGATGATACATTAATCAAGTATGCTAATGTGCATCTAGAAAACATCAATATTGATTTATTAGAATATGTTAAACCAAAATCAGAAAAAGCTTCTTATTCCAACGAACAAATTAGTGCAATGCATCTGTGTTTCGAAGTGGAAGATATTGATGCAGCTGTTGCACGTTTAAGAGCGATTGGCGTAGAACCTGATGGAGAGCCGATTACATTCCAAGAAGAAGATGGCTTGAAGAGCGGTTTTGGTACAGGGGTCGCTTACTTTACCGATCCAGATGGTACAAATTTAGAATTGATTGCTCCTAAAGGTCCATTTACACGAAATTAAGTTAAAGGACTTTCAAACAAACATCAAAAAGCCCCCCTCATTCTAGTACCAGTAACTAGAATGAGGGGTTCTTTTTATTTTTTTAGACAGAAGCAGCTAAAGAAAAGATATTCCAAATCCGTAATTGATGGTATACTAAAACATAACAAATAAAGGAGGAAGACAATTGATTCTTAGCGTCTTAACAGTTATTTATTTTATTAATGCAATTATTGCGGGAATTACCATTTTGTTAAAACCTCGAGATGTAGCAGCAATTTGGGCATGGCTACTCGTACTGATTGCTCTACCCGTTTTTGGTTTTTTCTTATATTTATTCTTTGGTCGAGGTTTAACCGACAAAAAGAAATTTTATTTGCAACAAAGTGATTTACGGGAATTAGAGAATTTCCAGAATTTCCAAGAAGAAAGTTTTGAACTTTATAGTCAAAAGATGCCGACGGAGGAGCAACAACAGTTTACAGACTTTTTTTCCTCGTTAAATAGGATGCCTCTGACTAAGAAAAATGATGTTGAAATTTTTACGGATGGTACGGAAAAATTCAATGCGTTGATGGCGGACATAAAAAAAGCTCAGCACTCCATTCATATTGAATATTATGCCTTTGTAACGGATCATATCGGTACCAAAATTTTGAACTTATTAGAAGAAAAGGCGGCTGAAGGGGTTGAAGTGCGGTTGCTTTACGATGCCTTTGGCTCAAAGGGCACCAAGGTTCATCATTTGAATGAATTGAAAAAAAACGGCGGTTTTGTCCAAACGTTTATTACTTCTCAAAAAGCACTCTTGAAGTTTCGTTTGAATTATCATGATCACCGGAAAATTGTTGTTATTGATGGGAAAGTAGGCTACATTGGCGGCTTTAATGTTGCCGATCAATATGCCGGGACGACTAAAAAGTTTGGCTATTGGCGGGATACACATTTACGGATTCAAGGGCCAGCAGCCTCATTACTGCAAATGCGTTTTTTAATGGATTGGAACGTCTCTTCCCCCGAGAAAAATCGTGTGGCGTATCAATTGGATTATTTCTTTAAACTTGAAGCGTTGGTGCCAGAGGCAAATACATCCATTCAAATGATTGCCAGTGGTCCTAATAGTGACCGTGAACAAATTAAATTGGCCTTTATTAAATTGATTACTTCTGCCAAGAAAAGAGTCTGGATTCAAACGCCGTATTTAGTTCCTGATGATAGTGTCTTGGCGGCTTTAAAGGTTGCTGCGGCTTCAGGAGTAGATGTTAAAATTATGATTCCAGATAAGCCCGACCATCCGTTTATTTATCGAGCAACACAGTATTACGGGCGCTTGTTGATGAAAGAAAATATTGAAATTTTAATTTATAACGGTGGTTTCTTACATGCGAAAACAATGATTATGGATGATGAAGTCTGCACAGTTGGTTCAGCCAATCAAGATATCCGAAGTTACAAATTAAACTTTGAAGCAAATGCTGTGTTATATGATAAAAAAATCATTGATCAATTAGAAGCAATTTTCTTAGAAGATCGAAAAAAATGTACAACAATGACTCCAGAAGTTGTTCGCGACATGTCCAAATGGTTGATTTTTAAACAACAAATTTCACGATTATTTTCACCAATTCTTTAAAACTGTTTTTCACAAAATGACGAACTTCGGATCAGAAGTTCGTCATTTTTCTTCGGGAATTTTATAAAAGTATAGAAAATCACAAAAAAAGTCAAAAAAATTTTAAAGAATATTTTTTAAATTTTTTCGTTATTTTTTTATCTTTAGTTGCTGTTAAAACAAATAAATCTTATTGTAAATTTGTTATTTTATTTTTGCGAAAAAGGGACATCTTTTATAAAAGTAAAAAAAATTAAGCAAAGAGTGTTGACAAAAAAAACGAAAAGGAATATGCTACATGTACAAGTTAAATACAAAGCAATGACAGAAAAGCAGTAGAGAAATAACCACTGTTACAGAAAGCTAGTGGCGCTGGAAACTAGTACATGTTATTTATCGAATTACATTCTTGAGCTTCTGCCTACAGGGCACGGGTAACAGCGTTATTTGTTAAGAGGTATATAGTATTTTAAATAAACTAAACTATGTATAAATTTGGGTGGTACCACGAGAAATTCGTCCCTAAGTCGTTTCGACGGCTTAGGGATTTTTTGTATTCTTTTTTTGAATACGTGGCAGACCAAAGAAAATTTCGTGAACCCGTGTATACATAGAAATAAACACGTAATATCGTGTAAAAACAAGTGTGTTAATCGTTTATTTCTTTAAATGAACGATTTCCTATAAAGAGATAATTATAAATATGGAGGGTGATAACATGAATATCATTGACGAGCTAGCATGGCGTGATGCAATCAATCAACAAACAAACGAAGAAGGATTAAGAGAACTTACAGAAAATACGAGCATTTCGCTATATTGCGGTGTCGATCCAACTGGAGATAGTATGCATATTGGACATTTAATTCCTTTTATGATGATGAAACGATTCCAATTAGCAGGTCATCACCCATACATTTTAATTGGTGGCGGAACTGGAACAATTGGTGATCCAAGTGGACGAACAACTGAACGTGTCTTACAAACGATGGAAGCTGTGCAACATAATGTGGACAGTCTTTCAAATCAAATGAAAAAATTATTTGGTAAAGATGCTGAGGTAACAATGGTGAACAACTACGATTGGTTATCAGAACTATCTTTATTAGATTTTTTAAGAGATTACGGGAAAAACTTTAATGTCAACACAATGTTGGCAAAAGACATTGTCGCTAGTCGTTTAGAAAGTGGCATTTCCTTTACAGAATTCACATACCAAATTCTTCAATCAATTGACTTTTACACATTGCATAAAAAACATAATATTCAATTGCAAATTGGTGGCGCTGATCAATGGGGCAATATCACTGCAGGATTAGATTTGATTCGTAAAAAAGAAGGGCCAGAAGCCAAAGTATTCGGGTTAACCATTCCTTTAATGCTAAAAGCAGATGGTACAAAATTTGGGAAAACAGCGGGTGGCACTATCTGGTTAGATCCTAACAAAACCTCACCATTTGAATTCTACCAATTCTGGTTAAACCAAGATGATCGTGATGTCATCAAATACTTGAAATTCTTTACTTTCTTAGATAAAGAAGAAATCGATGCGTTAGCTGAAAAAGTTGAAAAAGAACCAGGTAAACGTGAAGCACAAAGACGCTTAGCTGAAGAAGTGACACGATTTGTTCACGATGATGCAGCATTAGAAGAAGCGCAAAAAATTTCAGAAGCTCTTTTCTCAGGCAACATTAAAGACTTAACGATTGAGGAAATCGAGCAAGGTTTAGAACATGTGCCAACTGTTGAAATTACCAAAGATGCTAAAAACATCGTAGATTGGTTAGTTGACACAGAAATCGAACCATCCAAACGTCAAGCTCGCGAAGATGTGAGCGGAGGAGCTATAAGTATTAACGGTGACCGAGTTACCGATTTAGATTTTGCAGTCGATCCAACACAACATTTCGATGGAAAATTCGTTGTTGTACGGAAAGGGAAGAAAAATTACTTTTTAGCAAAAGTAATGGATTAGAAATTGATAATAATTTCACGAAGAGAAGACGTGTGATTATTTGATCAAAGTTAAAATTCTATTTCTCCTTACAGGTAGTGGTGAAACCGTTAATACACCTAATAAGAGTGGGATTGTACACACAATCCCACTCTTATTTTTTTATATAATGGTTCTGACAAGACACCTTGTGAAAAAATTATAAAATTAAAGAGCTATGATAACCATTGTTATTTTTCTTCTTTACACTTTAGCCGTTTGGGTGTAAGTTGTGAATGCAAAATCTAATTCATTAAAATTTGTAAGGAGGAATTTTCGTATGAAAAACGAAAAATTAGCAAAAGGCGAAATGAACCTTAATGCACTATTCATTGGGGACAAAGCCGAAAACGGACAATTATATAAAGACTTGTTGATCGACTTAGTAGATGAACATTTAGGATGGCGTCAAAACTACATGCCACAAGACATGCCAGTTATCTCTTCTCAAGAACGCACATCTGAAAGCTACGAAAAAACTGTCAACCATATGAAAGATGTATTGAATGAAATCTCTTCTCGCATGCGTACACATTCAGTTCCATGGCATACAGCAGGTAGATATTGGGGACATATGAACTCAGAAACATTAATGCCTTCTCTATTAGCTTATAACTTTGCAATGCTATGGAACGGGAACAACGTTGCCTATGAATCTTCTCCAGCAACTTCTCAAATGGAAGAAGAAGTAGGACATGAATTTGCTCACTTAATGAGTTACAAAAATGGTTGGGGACACATCGTTGCTGATGGTTCTTTAGCTAACTTAGAAGGCTTATGGTATGCCCGTAACATTAAATCATTACCATTTGCTATGAAAGAAGTAAAACCAGAATTAGTTGCTGGCAAATCAGATTGGGAACTATTGAACATGCCAACAAAAGAAATTATGGACTTATTAGAATCAGCTGAAGATGAAATTGATGAAATCAAAGCTCATTCAGCTCGTTCAGGTAAACATTTACAAGCAATCGGTAAATGGTTAGTCCCACAAACTAAACACTATTCTTGGTTAAAAGCTGCTGATATTATCGGTATCGGTTTAGATCAAGTTATCCCAGTACCAGTTGACCATAACTACCGTATGGATATCAACGAATTAGAAAAAATCGTTCGTGGCTTAGCAGAAGAACAAATTCCAGTGCTAGGTGTTGTCGGTGTAGTTGGTTCTACTGAAGAAGGTGCCGTTGACTCAATCGATAAAATTATTGCTTTACGCGATGAATTAATGAAAGACGGTATTTACTATTATGTACACGTTGATGCTGCTTATGGTGGTTATGGACGTGCCATCTTCTTAGACGAAGACAACAACTTCATCCCTTACGAAGATTTACAAGATGTTCACGAAGAATACGGTGTCTTCAAAGAGAAAAAAGAACACATTTCAAGAGAAGTGTATGATGCATATAAAGCAATCGAATTAGCAGAATCAGTAACAATTGACCCTCATAAAATGGGTTATATCCCTTATTCAGCTGGTGGTATCGTTATCCAAGATATCCGTATGCGCGACGTTATTTCTTACTTCGCAACTTACGTATTTGAAAAAGGTGCCGATATTCCTGCGTTACTAGGTGCTTATATCCTTGAAGGTTCAAAAGCTGGTGCAACAGCTGCTTCTGTATGGGCTGCACATCACGTTTTACCTTTAAACGTTGCAGGTTATGGTAAATTAATTGGTGCTTCAATTGAAGGATCACATCATTTCTATAACTTCTTGAATGATTTAACATTCAAAGTTGGCGACAAAGAAATCGAAGTCCACACATTAACTCATCCAGACTTCAACATGGTTGACTATGTGTTTAAAGAAAAAGGCAACGATGATTTAGTAGCAATGAACAAATTAAACCATGATGTATATGACTATGCATCATACGTTAAAGGAAATATTTACAACAACGAATTCATTACTTCACATACTGACTTTGCTATTCCAGATTATGGCAACAGCCCATTAAAATTTGTAAACAGCTTAGGATTTAGTGACGAAGAATGGAACCGTGCAGGTAAAGTAACTGTGTTACGTGCTGCTGTAATGACTCCATACATGAACGATAAAGAAGAATTTGATGTTTACGCTCCTAAGATTCAAGCTGCTTTACAAGAAAAATTAGAACAAATTTACGACGTAAAATAATTGAATCTTAAACGGAAAAAAGAAATGGTAACCGAATGAGGGAACGTTCGTCTGATTGATTTATTTAAGAGATAAATCAATCAGACGGCTAACCTCTTAACCAATTCTTTGTCTGGGTAAGAGGCAGTCGAATGACTGTTTTACTCAGCGTATAACAGTCATTCATGCTCCTTATCCAAAATCTTATAAGGAGTGTACAAAATTGGATAAACAACAAGTTAAAAAAATTGAATTAGGTACTTTTATCGGTTTAACAATGGCATTGTGTGCAACTGTACGTAGTATCCCAACACTTGCTGCTGTTGGTTGGACATTAATTTCTTACACAATTTTCGCGGTCTTATTCTTTGCTGGTCCAATCGCATTGATATCTGGTGAATTATCTACGATGCTTCCTCAAGAAGGTGGCCCTCAACTTTGGGTTAAAACTGCCTTAGGTAGCAAATGGGGTTTTGTTGTCGCTTGGTTACTATGGGTGCAAATGTTCCCAGGAATGGTAATGGTTGCTTCTACATTAGGCCCTTTGCTAGGTAATACATTTGGTAATGTTCACTTAGGTGAAAATCATTGGTTCGTATTAGGTTGTATCTTAGTGATTTACTGGATTATTACAATCTTGAACTTGAAATTTGACATGGCGAAAGTTGGCGGAAATATTGGTGTTTGGCTAGGTGTTTACATCCCAGTATTAGTTATGTTTGTTTTAGGTCTTCTTTCAATGATTAAAGTAGGCTTAACACCTGGTGGCTATTTAGGTGCCTTCTCTTGGTCAAAAGTTTTACCAAACTTAGAAAATATGGACACATTTAAATATCTAGCAGGGATTGCGTTTATCTTTGTTGGGATTGAAATGTCTTCTGTTTATATTCCTCGTTTGAAAGATGCAACAAAAAATTATACAAAAGGCGTTTTCATTTCATTAATTGGTTTAGTTTTATTAAACGTTATTAATGCAATGTTTGTTGCTAATATTGTTCCAAATGGCAAAATGGAATTGTCTAACATTACACAACCAATTTTGCTTTATTGTGACGTTTTAGGTTTACCAACAATTATTGGTAATATCTTTAGTTTCATGGTCTTCTTAGGTGTGTTATTACAATTATCTGCTTGGGTTACTGGACCATCAAAAACAATTATTCAAGTTGCTCGTGATGGCTTATTGCCACCAAAATTTGGTTTCCATCGCGAAAATAAATATGGCGTTTCTCGTAACGTTGTGTTAACACAATCTGTGGTTATCTCATTATTCGCTTTACTTTATGGGGTAATGGATGATGTCAACGCTGTATTCTTAACTTTAACAAATGCAACAACAATTATTTATAGTATTGTGTATGTATTGATTGCGATTTCCCTAATTAAATTACGTAAATCTCAACCAGATACACTACGTCCTTACCGAATTGGTAAAAAAGGTAATGGCTTAGCTTATTTAGTGGCAGCAATGTTAATTTTTAGTGTTATCATTGTTATTTTCGCCACATTAGGTACAACAACCGTGACTGATGCAGTCTTAGTTGCATTAATCACTATTGTCATGTTTGTGATTCCGTTAATCATTAATCGCTTTAAAAAAGCAAGTTGGGCAACGGAAGTAAAAGAAGATTTAGGTGAATAAAAAGGCTAGCAATTATTTTGCTGAGTGCCTCTTCATCTGATGACTATAGTAAATTGTCGTTTGGAAACTGAAGCAAGTTCGATTATTGCTTCAGTTTTCGCTTTCCATAAAAGGAGGTTTTCATATGAAATCAACGAAACCCACTGTTTCGTTCGCTGAAAGTTTAGGCATTTTGATTGCCTTGTTAGCGATTCTCGGGTACTTAATTATTGGTCAAAAATTAACCCCTCACATACCGATTCTTTTTGTATTCATGTTGTTGTTGCTTTATGGCAAATGGAAAGGATTTTCTTGGGATGAAATCCACGAAGGCATTGTGGAAGGGATTAAACCAGGGATCATTCCGATTATTATTTTCTTGTTGATAGGTGTCTTAGTTGCTACTTGGATCTTGTCTGGGACGATTCCAACAATTATGGTCTATGGTTTTAAAATTATCTCAGTGAAGTTCTTCTTACCAACCGTTTTTGTGGTCTGTGCACTAGTTGGTGTGACGGTAGGGAGCTCCTTTACGACTGTTTCAACTATGGGGATTGCCTTTCTAGGTATTGGACATATTCTTGGATTCGACAATGCGATGACAGCTGGCGCAGTTGTTTCAGGTGCCTTTTTGGGGAACAACATTTCACCATTATCTGATACAACAAACTTAGCTGCTGGAATTGGTGGCGTGAACCTTTTTGAACATATACTAAACATGATGTACACTGTTATTCCGGCGTTTATTATTTCGATTGTCGGCTATATCTTCTTGGGACATCAATCTGGCTCGGCGGATTTACAATCGGTTGATGCAATGGTCCAAACGTTACATCAAGGATTCTGGATTTCACCGATTACATTGTTGCCAGTAGCGGTTTTATTCTTATTCGCCTGGAAAAAGGTACCGGCTATTCCAACGTTACTAGTCGGCTCTACAGTGGCGGTCATCTTAGCTTTTATAAATGATCATCACCTAAGTTTAGCGAAAGTTTCTACCATCTTAATGAGTGGTTATGTGGCAGATACAGGGGATCAAAGTATTGATACACTTTTATCTCGTGGTGGGATTGAAAGCATGTTAGGTTCTGCTGCGTTGATTATTTTGGCATTAGGTTTAGGCGGCTTGTTGATTAAGTTTAACATCGTGGCTACTTTAATTGATAAAATTAAAGGCTATGTGAATAATCCAGCCAAATTAATCGCTTTAACTGCCTTAAGTTCTGTGGGAATTAACTTACTAGTTGGCGAACAATATTTGTCAATTATTTTACCAGGGGAAACATTTAAATCCTCATTTACTCGTTTAGGTATTGATAAAAAATATTTAACTCGTACTTTGGCAGATGCTGGGGCGGCAGTCAACTCGTTAATTCCTTGGGGAGTTAGTGGTACCTTCATTATGGGAACGTTAAAAGTTGGTGCACTAGAATACTTACCGTATGCCTTTTTCCCATTGCTTTGCCCTATTATTACCGTCATTCTGGGGATATTCTTAAAAAAACAACAAGGGGAAAACAAAAAAGCACCAGGGACTAACGTTGAATTGTGAGTTTTTTCAGATAATTAAACAATTGGTTACGATTGAACCTCAGTGTCTCTGCTGATTGGTTCAATCGTTTTTTCGTCACAGATTTTTTACAATTCTTCATATAATCTTTGAAGCTCCTTAAAGGCAATTTAATTATTCTAAGTTATGATACAAAGGATCAATCAAATAGGTGGATGAACGTGGTGTTAAACTCATAGAGACTAACAGTAGTTTATTCTTGCTCAATGTTGAGGTGTAGGTTCGAATCCTACCGTCCACTTTCTGTTATTTAAACCAACTAGAACGAAACACAAACAAGTGACGGATACACATGATTAAGGTACAATAGGGGTAGGTAAAACAAGGAGGAATTCTTATGAAAAAGATAGGGCTTATTTCTAGTGCTTTTCTTTTAACCCTTGCTTTAGCAGCATGCGGCGGCGGAAAAAGTACAGAAAATACGGATAGTCGTTCCAGTGCTGCGGAAAGTACCACAGTCGAGAGTACAAAAGCATCTGCTACAAAAGAATCAAGTAGCAAAGCAGCAACAAAATCTAGTGATGCGAAACCGTCAGGAACAACGACAGCTGATTCGAAAGCAACAGCTTCTTCTACGAAGGAAGCGACAAATAATGGCTCAGCAGTAAAACAATCACCAGCGAAAAATGCGAATCCAGATGACCAAGCCAAGCAAGTGCTTAACCAGCTAGCAAACATGTTTCCTGGTCAAGGCTTACCGCAGGCAATTTTAACGAGTCAAACGAATAACTTTTTAACTGCAGCGACAACTTCACAAGCGGATCAAAACAATTTCCGTGTTTTATATTATGCAGAAAAAGAAGCGATTCCAGTGAATGATGCACGTGTCAATCAGTTAACGCCAATTAGTTCTTTTGAGAAAAAAACATATGGCTCTGATGCCGAAGCAAAAAATGCAGTGAACCAAATCATTGACAATGGCGGTCAACCAGTAGATTTAGGTTACAATATTACTGGGTATAAACAAGGGGCGGCAGGTTCTAGTTACTTATCTTGGCAAGAAGGCAATTGGAGTTTAGTCGTACGGGCCTCAAATATCAATGGTGAATCGCCTGATGATTTAGCGAAAAATGTTGTCAACATTTTGGAACAAGAAACGTTGCCAGCACCGAATACCGTTGGTCAAATCACACTGAACGTGGCAGAAACCACTGACTATAATCGAAACTCAGTAGTTTGGCAAGCCGGTACAGTCGTTTACTCTGTCCATCATTTTGACCCAATTCAAGCAGTGAAGATGGCAACATCAATGTAATTAATAAAAAGAAAGCGTGCGACAATG